>JAHJRN010000045.1 GCA_018830865.1 Patescibacteria group bacterium
CGCCTCGGGCTTGAATCCGGCCTTGAGCGACCACTGAGGATGCAGGGGATGAAACAGGTGCTTCTCTATCGTGTACAAAAAAAATCCCAGGAACACCCCCATGACGGGGCTGGCCCAGGCCGGGGGCCGGGCCAGGAGCACTCGCAATTCGGGCCCTTGCTTGAGCACGGCCAAGGCTTGATCGTCCAGCAAATCCAATAGCGCTTGGCGGTATATGCCCAGATGCGGGAATATAGGCTTATCGTTGAATAGATTCTCGGGATACAAGTTTTTGGGATTGGCCCCGGTCTTGACCTTCATGTAGGCCATGGAATCCATGGTGCGCCCGGCCAAGGCCATGGCCGAGATGCAGGCTCCGGCGCTCACCGAGGCCACCACCTTGGGTTTTAGACCTAGCGCTGGTGCGGCGGTTTCCCAAAAACCAGCCTGCCAAACGCAGCGGTTGCCGCCTCCGGCAAATATCACTGAATAGAATGGAGGCAGATCATCCAAAGGGGTTAGGCACATGGTTGGGCTGCCTATAAAATGGGTTCGGCAAAGCCCAAACGCCATTTGGTGCCGTGCAGCTCAACCGTGGTCCAATATTGACGGCGGCGCTGGGAGTCCGTGGCTTCCTTGCCCATGAAATGGCGGCCGCTGATGTCGCCCTTGGGTTGGGCCAGGATTGTCTTGACCGTCTTTTGAACCTCGGGGTCTGCCTTAAACAAGGCGGTCTCCAGGACGTTGATCCCGATCTCCTCCAAGCGGTTGCTGTATAGCACCAAGCCGTTAAGCTGCAGTAAATAGAACCTGACTCCCTCGGTGGGGTCGAGCCGGTCCAAGATCGCCTTGGAAAAAGGCGCGGGATGGAAGGTGGCGCTCAGCGCCCCGAGGAACCGGCCCTTTTCTCCCATGATGGGGCGTTCCAAATCCACCGACCAATAGCCTTCCACGGTTCGGAAAAGCTGGCTCAGCACCGGCTGATGCTTGCTGAGCATGAACTTGACCTGAGGCTGCTGGGATATGTCCGAGCCTTGGAAGCGAGAGTACTCGTAGGGCTCCATTCGCACCAGCACGCCCTGGGGGCTCAACGTGGAGGCCACGATGACCTGCATCTCCTGGACCCGCAGCCAGCGCAGGATCTTGCCCGCCTGGTAGCTGTCCAATTCGACGGAAGCCAGCTGACGGCAGGCTTCGCCGGCGTTCTCATCCATACTATGCAGAGCTTTTTGCATTCTGGCTTGGGCCTTGAGCAGGATCAGGGGCTCTTCCTCGGCGGCTTGGACCGCTCCAAATGCCGTGAGCAGCAAAGTCAGCGCAAAAAGAGCCGATAGCATGGGCCTGATAAAGGGCATGAAATCCTCCCGGCTTGGTGGACCCGCCGCGCGGGAATTTGGATCGATGATTAAAGAACGTTAACAGACCAAAGGAGCTGGCACAATAGCCTAGCCCAGCTCAAAGGAGGTAATGCCGTATACCCGGCCCGGGTTCCAAGGCGGCTCACCGTTTAGGTACATGCGGCCGCATTCGAACACCGGCTCCAAGTTGTGACGCTTGACCAGGGCCACCGCGTCCGGGTTGTTTTGGGGCGCGTCCAGGAAAACCGGCGCGCCCGGGGCCTGGGCCAAGAGGCCTTGGTATATAAGCTCGGCCTGGGCCGGGCCGTCGGCAAAAAGCGGACCTATCTTGAACCCCTCGCGGCAGGGCCGGAGGACGCCGAAGCCTTGCACCTGACCCTCATGCGCCACGGCCAGAGCTGTGCCGCCGGGTTGGTTGACCCAGCGCCTGAGGAAGCCCTCGCGCTTGGCGGGAAAGCAGGCCGCGTCATAGGCCGCCAACTGGGGCCAGGGCGTTTCCGCCGCCTTGGTCAGTCCGGCGGGCATATCGCCGCCGCCCATGGCCTGATAGCGCAGGCTGGAAAACGCCATCTTGAATCCCCAGCGCTTGTAGGTTTCCTGCTGCTCCACCACCCCGTCCAAGCCCGCCACCCGGCTGCCCTGCCGGTCAAAGCAGGCTTTAGCGATCTTGCGGCCCAAGCCAAAGCCCCGCATATCGGGCCGCACCATGAAGAAGCCCAGGAATCCGTAGCTCTGGTCGTAGATCACCGAGGAGACAAAGGCCACGGCCTCGCCGTCCAACTCGCCGCACATGAAGCCATCGGGGTCGGTGGGGAGAAACATCTCCGCGTCGTGCAGCCCTGGGTTCCAGCCCTCCTGGGCGGCCCACTCCACGGCGGTTTCCATTTCCGCGGGCGTCATGGGCCGGATGATCATTTTGGCGGCAAGGTCATTTTGGGGCATGGATAATCCTCCCGAGCTGGAAG
>JAHJRN010000014.1 GCA_018830865.1 Patescibacteria group bacterium
ATTTCCACAAGGAATGGCTCCCCATGCTCCTGCGCGAATTCGAGGCCCGCTGGAACACCCCCAATCTGTTCATTTCACCCTTATTCTACCTACGTACATGCTTAGTGGCTGTTCCAACTCGTTGACAAACGCCAACCCCTCCATCCGTTGACGCGGCCGTCGGTTCGTGATATGACCGCCATGAGGTCTTTGACATGAAACGATATACGATGTGCGAACGGCAGACGAGGTGGCTCGTGAGCCATCTCTTGGACATCCTCGGATCCCTCATGCTCTCTGTCGGTTTCATCGGTCTCGTGGGAGGCTATTGGTCCACGCCCGCCTTTTCGATCCTCCTTTGTATCATGGGTATCTGCACGCACATGCGTAAATTGATACGTCTTGCATGCCTTCAATGGCATTATCGGCACATATACCAGCATGTCGTCGCCGACCACGCCGAAGCTATCCGAGCGCGTCACGGCACAGGACCGTACCGCCGCCTTGCAGCGCTCCCTCCGGACGAACGTGTCCGCTGGCTCATCAAAAACGCACCCGACAACTCGAACGGCATCCGGCGCCTCGTCCACATCGAGAATCGGATTGCATCCCTGAAAGCATCTTTCCGGGACTCTCCGAAAAGTATCTTCTGATATCCGCCGCCCCGACCCCCCGGTCAGGACCTCCCGGCGGGTTTTTTGTATCGATTCCGTTGACGCGACCTCCGAAATCCGTTATCCTCACCGCGTCCTTTCAACCCACCAAGGAGGTGACCCGTGCTGGAACCATTGCGGACCGTCTTCCTCATCGTCGCGGTGGCCATCACCTATCTGGTCTTCACGGCCTTCATCAGTCGCATCGCGTCGTGGCGACTCCGTTCCCAGCTTCCGAGCATCCTCGGCCATCGTGCCCTTGATGCGATCACGGATGCGGAAGCGCGTGTCGTCTATATCTATCCGCTCCACTGGCATGAGCAGATGCTCTGGCCGCTCTGGCTGCCGGTCGCGCTCGTCATGAAACTTATCGGCGCCCCGAAGCCGCTCCCGACAACGTCGCGGACAGAGAGGAAGGGACGGTCATGAAGTCCATGGCGAAAAAACGGATCCGTCGCCCCGACCCGCTCTACACGTACGACCCCTGGCATGAGCTTGCGCCCATCGCCGTCGGCCTCGCCGCCGCCGTCGTCCTCACGACCTTCTGCGTTGCGACCGGACGGGACATCCGTTCGACCCTCTTCGACGTCAGCGTCTTCCACGGCGTCGCGTTCGTCGCGGCGATCGCCTTCGCACATCTCATCGCGACCCGCGCTCCGCTCTGGTTCCTTCGACGCCGGCTCTCCTATCTGCGCGGACTCCGCGCACGTCTCGAGGCCGCTCTCACGCGAAGGCGTCTGGCGCGTGCGTCGTCGCCCCTCTCAGCATCGGCGAAACGGACGCTCCCTCCCTCGTACCTCCGTCGCGTCCGCAGGCTCGTACGCATCACACGGCGCATCGACGCCCTCGAAGCGCATGAGCGCACCCTGACCCGCCCCTCGTCGTGACGTGCACGTGTCACGCACCCCGCCCAAGGCGGGTTTTTTCATGCCTAGACAGGCCGTCCTTTTGTTGATATCTTTCCCGTACCGACCCTTATCCATCGATTACCGTTCCGGACGCTCGACAGGTGACCCGTATGGTCGGCTCTTCCTCGCATTTTTCCGTGCCCTTGGCTGATTCGGGCCGTCGTCAAACACGAAGAAAGCCGCATGTTCCCGAAGGCGGGAACGCTGTCGTACTTCCGGGCGGGTGAACACGTATGTTGTACGCCCTGTTCGGGCTCATTCTCGGAGCCGCTGCTGGCTTCACGGCTGCAAAATTCATCACGTCATCGAAAGGCAAGAAGCTCCGCCTCATGGTTGACGAGGCCGAAGCGATGGCGAAGACGCGCATCGCCGAGGCAGAAGCCAAGGAAAAGGAGGTCCTGCTCAAAGCCAAGGACAAGGCCGTCAAGATCATCGAAGATGCCCGCCTCGAGGAGAAGCGGAATCTTGAGGATCTCAAGGCTCAACAGGCCACATTCTCTGAACGTGAAACCGTCTTCGGCACAAAGCTTCTCGAGATGGAAGATGTCCGCAAGGACCTCGAGAAGCGTACGGCCAAGACCCAAGAGGAAGAGAAACGTGTCGAGGAGCTGAAGCTCGAGGAATCGAAGAAGCTCGAGGAGGTCGCGGGACTCTCCCGCGAGGAGGCGCTCGAACGGATGCTGCACCTCGTGGAGGAGCAGCATCAGGAGACGCTCATGTCGCGCGTCCGTAAGCTCGACCAGATGGAATCCGAAGACATCGACCGCAAGGCGAAGAACATCCTCGCCGTCGCCATCCAGCGACTCGCCTCGTCGCACGTCGCGGAAACGACCACGACCAACGTGGAGCTTCCGAACGACGAGATGAAGGGTCGCATCATCGGTCGTGAGGGACGTAACATCAAGGCCATCGAGACCTTGACGGGCTGCGAACTCGTCGTGGACGACGCGCCCGGCATGATCACCATCTCCGGCTTCTCCCCCATCCGCCGGCACGTGGCGAAGCGCGCGCTCGACAAGCTGATCAAGGACGGCCGCATCCATCCAGGGCGCATCGAGGAGGCGATCGAGGAGGCTAAAAAGGAGCTCGCCATCGACATCAAGAAGGCCGGCGAGGACGCGCTGTACCAGCTCGGCATCTCCATGGCCGGCATCGACCCGAAGCTCGTGCAGATCCTCGGACGCCTCAAGTACCGCACGTCCCACGGACAGAATCAGCTCATGCACTCGACCGAGGTCGGCAACCTCGCGGCCCTCATGGCCGCGGAACTCGGCGCGAACGTGACCATCTGCAAGAAGGGTGGTCTCTTCCACGACATCGGCAAGGCCGTGGACCACGATATCGAAGGCAGCCACCCGGAACTCGGCTACCAGATCATGAAGAAGTTCGGGTTCCCGGAGGAAATCTGCTATCAGGCGCTCGGACACCATGAGGACAAGCCCAAGACACTCGAAGCCGTCATCGTGAAGGCCGCAGACGCCATCTCGGGCGCACGTCCCGGCGCACGGAAGGACTCGCTCGAGTTCTTCGTGAAACGCCTTGAGGAGCTCGAGGCCGCGGCGACCTCGTTCGAAGGCGTGGAGAAAGTCTACGCCATCCAGGCCGGCCGTGAGATCCGCGTGTTCGTGAACCCCAAGGCCATCGACGACTTCGGCGCGACCAAGCTCGCACGCGACATCGCGAACAAGATCGAACAGGAACTGAAATACCCGGGCGAGGTGCGCGTCACGCTCATCCGCGAGACCCGCATCATCGAGTACGCGAAGTGATGACCATCCTCTTCTTCGGCGACGTGGTGGGCGCGCTCGGACGGCAGGCGCTCGCGAAGGCGTTGCCCGACCTGAAGCGCCGCTACAAGCCCGACCTGATCGTCGCGAACGTCGAGAACCTCGCGCATGGCGCCGGCGTGACCGGCCAGACCCTGGAGGACCTCATCGCGGCGGGCGTCGACGTCTTCACGGGCGGCGGCCATTCGTGGAGCAATCCGACTGGCACCCCGGTCTACGACGACCCGACATGGCGCGACCGGATCGTGACGCCCGTGAACAGCGGGAATGCGAAAGGTGGCCATGCCGACGTCGTGCGGATAGTCGGCGGAAAACGCGTTCTCATTATGAACATTGCCGGCGTTCTCTTCATGAAGGAGGGCGGCAGCTCGCCGTTCCAGAAGCTCGACGCTCTGCTTGCGACGCATACCGACCCGAAGCCGGACGTCGTCCTCGTGGACTTCCATGCCGAGGCGACGGCCGAAAAGGAGGCGTTCGGCCACCATGCGGACGGCCGCGTCACCGCCGTGCTCGGCACCCATACCCACGTCCAGACCTCGGACGCCAAGATCCTCCCCGGCGGGACCGCCTACCTCACGGATGTCGGTCGATGTGGGTCCTATGATTCGGTCATCGGATTCGAAAAAAAGACCGCAATTAAGCGTTTTTTGAGCGGTACACATAGCAAATACGACCTCGAACGGACCGGGACAGCCGAGGTGAACGCCGTGGTCCTTCATATCGACCCGAAGACAGGTGAGGCCCAGGGGCTTGACGCGATTCGGGAAATTGTTGATGTCTAAGCCCAAAAACGCTACTGTGGAAACATTCTCATTCCTTAAGTACCTCGTATGAACAAGGCAGAGCTCATCAGCGTCGTCGCCGAAAAAGTCGGCGTGACCAAAAAGCAGGCCGAGGACATGGTGGAGACACTCGTCGACACCATCGTCGAGACCCTAAAGAAGGGCGACGAAGTCACGATCGCGGGGTTCGGTGCCTTCTCCGCGAAGCGCCGGGCGGGACGCACGGGCGTCAACCCGCAGAACCCGTCGGAAAAGATCCAGATCCCGGCGGTGACCGTGCCGAAATTCAAGGCCGGTAAAGGGCTGAAGGACGCGCTCAAGGCGAGCGGCGCCATGATGGCCTGAACCGAACGCGATATCGCGCGTAGGAACAACCTCGACACCGAGGTTGTTTCGTTTCGTGTGGTATCCTATAGCCCTATGCCATCCGCGAACGACTCCCTCATCGTCAAGCTCTTCACCGACGCCGCGAAGCTCAAGGCCTCAGACATCCACCTGCAGGTCGACCAGCCGCCCATCTTCCGCATCCAGGGAAACCTGAGCGCCGTGAAGGACGGAGTGGTACTCACGGACAAGACCCTCCTCGCCGAGATCAAGAAGATCCTATCGCCGGACAAGATGGCGAAGTACGAGGAACGGAACGACGTGGACACCTCGTACCAACTCCCGAACAAGGAACGCTACCGCATCAACGTCTACTGGGAGAAGGGGCGGCCCGTGATGGCGGCGCGGTTCATCCCGGCCGACATCCCGACGCTCGATTCGCTGGATGCGCCGGAAGCCGCGCTCGAATTCGTGGCGCTCAGCCAGGGTCTCGTCCTCGTGACCGGACCGACGGGCGCGGGCAAATCCACGCTGCTCGCGGCCATGATCGAACATATCAACCAGAACCGCGTCGAACACGTGATGACGCTCGAGGATCCCATCGAGTTCGTCTACGAGTCGAAGAAATCCCTCATCACCCAGCGCGAGCTCGGCCTCGACTTCCACTCCTTCGCGGACGGCCTCAAACACGTGTTCCGTCAGGATCCCAACATCGTCCTCGTGGGTGAGATGCGCGACCCCGAGACCATCGCCCTCGCGCTGACCCTCGCCGAGACGGGCCACCTCGTGCTCGCGACCCTGCACACGAACGGCGCCGGCCAGTCGGTCGAACGCATCATCGACACGTTCCCGGCCGCCCAACAGCAGCAAATCCGCCTCCAGCTCTCGCTCGTGCTCAAGGGCGTCATCTCCCAGCTGCTCCTCCCCAAGATCGAAGGCGGCCTCACGCCCGTGCACGAGGTCCTCGTGAATTCGCACGCCATCGCGAACATCATCCGCGAAGGACGGACCGAACAGCTCCAGAACACCATCTTCACCTCGACGGACGAGCACATGGTGGACCTCGACCAGGAGCTCAAGTGGCTCATCGAGCAGGGCACCATCACCACTGAGGTCGCCAAGGCCCACGCCCACGTGCCGAAGAATTTCTGAACGGAAAAAGACCCGGGCGACACATGGCCGTCCGGGTCTTTTGCGTTTCGCCTATTCTTTGACGAACGTCGCGACCTCCTCCATCACGTCACCGTGCTTCACGAGGCGCGACTCGTCGGATGCGCGCAGCTTCCATTCGACGGCATCTTCCACGAGGGTCTTTTCCGACACGAGAAGGCGCAGGGGCAGGCCGATAAGGTCCGCGTCCGCGAGCTTCTCGCCTGGACTCGCGTCCCGGTCGTCCCAGAGGACCTCGGTCCCCGAAGCCATAAGGTCGTCGTGGATCCCTTCGGCGGTCTCCATGATCTTCGCGTGCGTCGCCACATCCTTGGACGAGAGGGCGACCAGATGGACCGGCATGGGCGCGACGCCCTTGGGCCAGATCATGCCGCGGTCGTCGTGCTTCGCCTCGACGATGGTCCCGACGAGGCGCGTGCTCCCGATGCCGTAGCATCCCATGTAGACGAGCTGGCGCGACCCGTCCTCCATCGTCACGCCGAAGTCGAACGGCTCGGAGAAGCGTTGGCCGAGGTCGAAGATGTTGCCGGCCTCGACGCCCTTGGTGAGCGCGAGCGGCGCCCCGCACTGCGGACACGCGTCCCCCTCCTTCAGCGTCGCGATCTCCCCGTTCTGCGCGAACGTGCATGCGCCGCACGCGAGGATGACGTCCTCGCCGGCCGGCGTCTCGACCTGGAATTCGTGCGAGAACTTCTTCGTGAACGCGCCGCCGGACGCCTCGACGACCTTCACGTCCACGCCGCAACGCGTGAACACGCGCACGTACGCCTCGATGGCCTCCGCATAGAACGCGTCGAGATCCTCCTTCGTCGCATGGAAGGAGTAGAGGTCCTTCATCCCGAACTCGCGGCCGCGGAGCACGCCGCTCTTCGGTCGCAGCTCATCGCGATACTTGGTCTGGATCTGATAGACGGCGGTCGGGAGATCCTTATACGAACGCACGAAGTCGCGGACGAGCGGAGTGACGATTTCCTCATGCGTCGGTCCGAGCGCGAACTCCTTGTCCGTGCGGCTCGTGACCTTGTAGAGGTCGTCCATCGAGTCCCACCGGGCCGTCGTCATCCAGTTCTCCTTCGGCTGGAGCGCGGGCATGAGGACCTCCTGGGCGCCGAGCGCATCCATCTCCTCGCGGATGACGGCCTCGACCTTCCGCAGGACGCGGAGCCCGAGCGGAAGCCACGAGTAGACGCCTGCCATCTCCTGGTGGACGAACCCGCCGCGCATAAGTAGCTTGGCGTTCGCGGATTCCGCATCATGCGGTGCGGCTTTCGAGGTCTTGGTGAAGAGTCGTGACATGCGCATATGCGGGGAAGGTTATCGGATACGGACATAAAAAACAACGGCCCAGACCGGAACGGCTGGGCCAAGAGCGAGAGAAGAAGGGGGGTGTCCAGGACGCGATCGCGTCACAGACGGTACTTCGCCTTGATGCGCGGGTTCTTCGCGCAAGGCTGACAGATCTTCACGGGAAGCGTGTTGTAGATGGAGATCACGGCCCCGCACTCTTTGCATTGCTTTCCGCCGTGCTTCCCCGTCCGGGACGGCTCCCCGCATGCCGCGAGCTTCTCCGTCCAGAAGATGCGGCTCCCCTCGTACGACCTGAGAATTCCTGTCACGCTTACTCCTCCATTGTGGTCCGAATATCCCGAAAAGAACGAAAAGGGAAGGAGAAGACTATACGCAAAAACACACATGACGTCAAGATTCGAACAACACGAAACCCGCTGGGATGGCGGGTCGTCGCGATGGTGCGCCCCAGACGATTCGAACGTCTGACCTCTTCCTTCGGAGGGAAGCGCTCTATCCAGCTGAGCTAGGGGCGCGTAACGCGGAGCGACTATAACGGAATCCCGGCCGACGGGCAAGGGTCGCGACGTCCTTGACGCTCACGCGAATATTCCGTATGCTCCCAGCGCTTTTCCCTTAAGCATCATCGACATCCGAAGATTGCGTCGGTAGCTCAGCTGGTAGAGCAGGGGCCTCTTAAGCCCAAGGTCCTGGGTTCGACCCCCAGCCGACGCACCAACGAACGACCCACCATACAGGTGGGTTTTTCGTATCCATCTCGACGTCTTCGACGACCCCCTACTCCCTCGTCGCGCCCGTCGCGGAAACGGAAGACGAACAACGGTTCGTCGATGCTAGGCTTGTTTTCGTTCCCGTCACTTCACGGTAAACAGCGCGCGGGCCGTGGACGTGAGATCCCCGAGAGCCGCGGACACGTCGATCGTCCCCGTCGTCCCGGGTGAAAGGTCGGACGGCACCTTGATGGTCGCCGCATACGCCCCTGCGTCGCTGGGCTTGAGCGTCACCTGATAGTCGTCGGTCGAATCGTGCACCATGACCGTGACGATGGCGCCCTCGACCGGTCCGTCGTCCTCGTCGCGGACGCTGACCTGGATCCTGATGCTCGTCCCGCTCTTCGGTTCCATGTTCGAGAGGGATGCGGTCGCGATGATGGCCTCGGGCATCCGTGCCGTAGTCGTCGCCGTCGTCGAGGTCGTGCTTTCGTCCGTGTCACGTGACGTGCTCGTCGGCGGAATGCCGGGCGGAAGCTCCTCGCCCTCCACCTCGTCGGAGATCAAGCCGGTCTCGTCGCTCCCGTCCGTCCTCCACGTGACGTCGACGCTCACCGGCGGGGACGCGAGCCAGCGTCCCTTCATGGCGCGGAGGAACAAGGTCGACCCCGTGTCGCGCGGCACGTCCTCGAGGAGGAAGACGCCATCACCACCCGCGACGGTCGAGACGAGCAGATGCCCATCACCATCGAACACCAGTACGGCTGCTCCGGCTCGCGTGGTTCCGGTGATGATGACCATGCCCTCGACGTCCTTGGCGTCCGTGACGGTCGGCGTCGGCATCGTGAGCAGGAACGTCCCGAGCAAAAAACCCGCGACAGCTGCTGCGAGGCCGATTCCGATGCGTTTCAGGAGCTCCGGAGAGACCGCCATACCGCGCCATGATACCGATTCCCTCCACTCTATGCAACCCTTCGACTACGGCCGTCGGACGGCCTTCGCTCAGGACAGGCTCCTTTGACCTCGTGATGCGCTTCGATACTCATCGCCCCTCTCCCGACGGTACTCCCGATATGCATGCCTTCATCTTGATAATCTGTTGGACACGATACGCATCGCAGTGCATGCACAAACCGAGATAGGAATCGGCATTCGAACAGGATGTTCGACCTAAGATGCGGTTCCTCGTCTTCGTCCGCAGGACGGTGCGGTGCGGCATGAGCACGTAGCCGACGAAATCGATGCCTTGTCGCCAGCTCCGGATGGAAACCTTGTCTGGATGCAGGCAAAGACGCAGGCGATTCATCAGGAAGCCGTCAATTCGTGTTGCCAATTCCGACAGATGCCGACGGTCGTCCCCGATGATCGCGAAGTCGTCGCAATACCGCAGATAATACCCTTCCCGTAGGTCATGCTTTACGTACCGGTCAAGCTCGTGGAGATAGACGTTCGCGAACAGCTGGCTCGTGAGGTTTCCGAGCGGGATGCCGAGTCCGGGTGTGATGGAAAAGCTGTCGATGATGTTCCCAAGCAAGTCGACCGTCTGCTCGTCGTCGATGCGCTCCGCGAGGGGATGGAGCAGAATCTCGTGGTCGACCGACGCGAAGAACCTCCTGACATCGCACTTCAGGGCGTAGACGGTCCGCGTGTCGTTCTTGCTCGCCTGTCGAAGAAATGAACGCAGACGACCGACTGCCGCATGCGTCCCTTTCCCGACGCGGCACGAATAGCTGTCGTGGATGAACCGACGCTCGAACAGCGGCTCGATGACGGTCGCGATCGCCTGATGGACGATCCGGTCCTTCACCGTCGCCTTGTGGATGTTCCGTCGCTTCGGGTCCTTGATGACGAACGGGACATACGAGCCGTGGACATAGCGGCCTCCGGCGAGCTCGTCGTGTAACGCGAATATGTTATCCTCCAGCCGACGCTCGTACGTCATGACATCCGGCTTCGACCGCTTGCCGACGCTGAACTTCTTCCATGCGGCGAAGGGGTTCTCGAGGGAAACGACGCGCGTGAACAAGTCACCCATCCATCTATGTTACCCCCCCCGCACGGATCCAAACGAACGACGTCTTCTCACAGTCCGTCAGACATCCCGATCGTCCATGCGCTCTACGATGCGTATGCGTATTGGAATGGACTGCTTGAAAAATATCCGAAATCGCAACGCCACACCCTCGGCGACATCTGCTCACGGTATCTGCTCACGACGCTCGAGCTGATTTTAGAAGGTGCGACTAACGCCAACTCCAACGAGAAGATAATCGGCTTGCGCAAGGCCAGCGTGAAGCTCGATATACTCAAGCTCCTTGTCCGCCTCTCGAAGGACTGTCATTGCATCTCCAACGCCTCCTATCTCCAGATGGAATCCCGGCTCCAGGACGTCGGAAGGATGCTGGGCGGATGGATACATTCGCTCAGACAAATGCGACCCCGCCCTTATGAGGCGGGGTCGTGATGGGGAGTCCCGGAAGGACGGAGCGGCGAGGTTGTCGTTCGAATTGTCGTTCCAGTTCGAATTGAGCTTCACCTGACGATCGTCATAGTTGAAGTTCACGTAGGGAACGTTCCGCCACTGCTTCTCGTCGGTAGCCGAAAAGGGTGTTTTCTCCTTCCATGACACCGGACCTGGACGCATCCGAGTCCTGAATTTTATGCGGGACACGCTCCCCGCAGTACTGCGGGGCCTGTTCCAAAAGAAAACACGGAGTACCCATCATTCGCGCCACACGACACGTAGAGCGCTTTCGCTTTTACAGGTCACGCTCTCGAACTCCGTAAAGATCGAGACTCAGGCGGCATGTGCGACTATTGGGAGATTTCGGCGATCAGCATCCGTAGACGCCGATTCATGAGCCTACTTTCCGTGTGGCATCATATCCGAATTGCTTGAAATTTAAGAGGCGCCCGGGGAACCAGGGTCAGAAGACCAAGATTCCCCGAGCGCCAAGTGACCAAAGACCAAGGGCCCTACTCCCGGAAGGACGGAGCGGCGAGGCTGCCGAGCGAATTGCCGTACCAGCTCGAACGGAGCTCCACCTGACGATCGTCATAGTCGAAGTACACGTAGGGAACGAGCCGCCACTGCTCCTCGTCGGAAGCCGTGCACTTCAGGCCCGGGAGCCAGAAACCGAAGTGCTTCTCGTAGTCCGTAGCCTTGATCCGGGCCGGGTGCTCCGCGCTCATGAAGAGCAGGGCGCAACCGGGCGAGGACGTCGGGTCGCGGACGTCGATGG
>JAHJRN010000042.1 GCA_018830865.1 Patescibacteria group bacterium
GTCGGCGACGTGATTAGCGTGCGGGAAAAAAGCCGCGAGATAGGCCAGATCAAGGCCTCTCTGGAAGCGGTAGCACGGCGCACGGTGCCCACCTGGTTGGAGCTGGACGGCGCCAATTTCAGTGGCACGGTGAAAGCCCTGCCCAACCGTGAAGAGCTTACCCTGCCCATGCAGGAGCAGCTCATCGTGGAGCTCTACTCCCGCTAGGTGGATGGGCAACCCTGATTTTTGGAATAGCGCTCCGGCGTCCGCACCCGCCTAGAAGGCGGCATCCCTGGCCGGCAGGGGGCGGGGCTTTCGAAGCAGCCGGGTATTAAGCCATGGCTCACCGGCGGCGCATTCCGATGGAGAGAATATGGAGAGGAACTGGAGAGAGCTGATCCGGCCTTCGCGCATTGAGGTGGACGAGGACTCCCGTAGCGATAACTTCGCCAAGTTCTCCTGTGAGCCTTTAGAGCGCGGGTTCGGCCACACCATCGGCAACGCTCTGCGGCGCATCCTAATATCCTCCCTGCAAGGGGCGGCGATAACTAGTGTGCGTATAGATGGCGTGTTGCACGAGTTCTCCACAATCCCCGGGGTTCTGGAAGATGTTTCCGACATCATTCTGAACCTCAAGGGCGTGCGCCTGCGCTACCTTGGCCACGGCCCCACTACTTTGAGCATCAGCGCCAATGGCGAGGGGACGGTCAAGGCCGGCGACATCAAGACTCCGCCCGATGTGGAAGTGCTCAACCCGGAGCACCACATCGCCACCTTGGGGCCCGATGGCAACATGGAGGCCGAGCTTGCGGTGCAGACCGGCAAAGGTTACGTGACTGCCGACCGGAATAAAAACCCCGATGACCCCATTGGGGTAATCGCCTTGGACGCGGCGTTCTCGCCAATCGTCAAGGTGAACTATGTGGTCACTCAAGCCCGTGTGGGCCAGATCACAGACTATGACAAGCTCACCTTGGAAGTGCACACCAACGGTGCCGTGCGCCCCGAGGACGCGGTTGCTTATGCATCCAAGATTCTTAAAGAGCAGCTCACCATCTTCATAAACTTCCCCGAGGAGCCCGAGCCGGTGGAGGAGAAGAGCGAAGAAGAGCCGCAGCTCAATGAAAATCTGTTCCGCACCGTGGATGAATTGGAACTCAGTGTGCGCTCAGCCAACTGCCTGAAAAACGCCGATATTAAATTTATCGGCGAGTTGGTGCAAAAGAGCGAAGGCGAGATGTTAAAGACCAAGAACTTCGGACGCAAGAGCCTTAACGAGATTAAGGAAATGCTTACCGAAATGGGCCTCAACCTGGGTATGAAGCTGGACGGCTTCCCGCCCCGGGAAGAGTTGGACGCTAACGTCAAGGTGAAGACTCCGTAGGTTCACGCCCAAAACAATTACCGACTTGGGCTGAGACCGATTTGCATAGAGGACTAGGCTAATAAAATGAGGCATAAAAGGCTATCCCGCAGGCTTTCGCGCGACACTGCTCACCGCAAGGCCATGATGCGCAACATGGTCACCTCGCTCTTTGAGCATGATCGTATTGAGACCACTTGGACCAAAGCCAAGGAACTGAAGCCGGTGGCCGAGAAAATGATCACCTTGGCAAAGCGCGGCGATCTGCACGCTAGACGCCAGGCGGAATCGTTTATTCGTTCGCACAAGGTGTGCGGTAAGCTCTTTACCGACGCCAAGGAGCGCTATCAGGATCGCACCTCGGGCCATGTCCGCGTGGTGCCCACCCGCATCCGCCGGGGCGACGCGGCTCCCATGGCGCTGGTTGAGTTGATTCCACCTCCGGCCGAAGCTAGCAAATAAGAGGCCAAGGGGCCTGGCGCAAACCAGCAGCCCTAGACCGATCTAAAAAAACTGTCGGGGTCCCCCCTCAATGGGGCGACCCCGATTTATGTTGCAAGGCCTGGTTCGTTGGCACACGAGCGTTGCCTACCCGCCAAGGCAAGCAGGCTGTTGACTTGCGAGGTCGTTTTCTTTTATCAATTTATTTTTGTGGTTTGTTTTTGGCTATGGTTCGGTTTCAATGGCGGCCCTGTTGTCTAACGAAAAGCGGCCCGGGGTGACTCCCATCACGGTTTTAAACCGGTTGGTGAAATGGCCTTGGTCATAGAAACCTGTCTCCAGGGCCACCTGGCTAAAGGGAAGCCCCTTTAATAATAATTGCCGAGCTACCCTAATACGGTGATGCAGAAGATATTCCTTGGGCGAACAACCCA
>JAHJRN010000051.1 GCA_018830865.1 Patescibacteria group bacterium
ACGTTTCCAGATTAGTACAATAACAGCAATTACGGCACCTAGCCCAAGGCTGGCGATCTGGGACAGTAATGTTAGTTCCATAATGTTAGTTCCATTAAACTTGGTTTAGTAGGTTTTTCATTTATTATCCTTTGGGCAAACAGAGTACGGGCAAGTGCGCTCGCGGATGGGCGGTTTGACCGGCGGCGCATCAGGCATCGCCGGCAGCAGCACAAACACCGCGTTATAGTCAACCACTTTCTTGATTCCTGGATGGCCCAAAATAGCCCTCGAATCTGCTCTAGCTGTGAATTGCCAGATGGCGCACTCCGTCCAGGGCTTAGGGATGGTCGGCTTATATTTTCCGGCCACGATGTCCGCTTTGAATTTAGCCAGTTTCTCCGCCGTGAAGATGTACGGCGGCAGCTTCATGCGCGCAATCCAGTTGTCAAGCGGCCACTGCGCGAACCACAGCGGGTATGTCTTTGCCCAGACCGCCCGCGCTCCGCCCGCATCCAGCCAGAACGAGCGATAGGTGTAGATGAACGGCAGCGTGCCGAACTTCTCCACCTCATACAACCACGAACCAACGACAGCCAAACGCCTGTCGGGCGGCACACCGTCCGCCGTCTCGAAGTCCAGCGCGATGAAATCTGTGCTGCGGTTGAAGTCGTCTGCAAGGATACTCTTGACGAATTCCGCCTGGGCGATGGCATTCTGGTTTGAACGGAAGAAATGATAAGCCATCCTTGGCATTACACCTTTGGCGGCCGCCCACTGCATCCGAAAGGCGGGGTCTTCCCGTACGCCTTCGGAGGCCTTGATTATCGCCAGTTGGGTGTCGGTTTTCGCCCAGTCCACCGGCACATAGGTAATCTTGCCCGCAACGCTCTTGCGGGCGTCCCACAGACTTACGTCAATAGCCCATTGTGTCATACTCACTCCTTTAGTAGATGCTCATCTGCTTCTTCCAACAATTTAGCTTTTGTATACGCAATCTGACCCTGTTCGTTCCTTCCGACCGCGACACCTATCTGTTCCAGAGATTCCATCGTATCCTTACCAACATGACCAACTGATAGAACCTCCCGTCTCATATCGTTCAACAGCTTGCGTTCCCAATATGTGCTCTCGGCATCCTCGAATTGCGCTCGTGTAAATTCTGGCAATTGCTCGAGAATTTTTGCATACGTTGCACACTCGATACAACAATCCTCGATGAGTTTAATCTCCTGCTCCAGTTTGTATATCTTTTCTTCTCTGTCCACTTCGAGACGGCGTTTTTCAAAGCCCTCCGCCGTTTTCAATTTATCCTCTATTTCTTCGAGGTCAATTTCGTATCTTTGTCGTCTGAACTGGCATTCCTTCAACGCCATGAGTTTCTGATTTAATTGCAGCAAGCAATTACGGTACAACCGCTCAGAAGTTTCCTGTCCGCGGTTGAACTTTTCTATTTGGAAAACACTCATCCCAAACGGAACGTTTCTCATTTGCTTCTGCAATTTTTGCAATTTAGACATATCCATATTGCACCCCTGCGCCGCCGTATTTCGCGGTATCCAATGTTGCGGCGATGGCCTGCGATGTTTCGGTCGCAAATATCAGGTCCTCGATAACTGCGACAACTGCGGCGGCTAAACCGCCCATGATGTAACCTTTTGTCGCGCTGTTCACGCCTGTGCCGGCGTATTTCGCGGTATCCAGTGTGGCTGCGATGGCCTGTGAGGTCTCTGTCGCAAAGATCAGGTCCTCGATGACCGCGACAACTGCGGTAGTATAACCGCCCATGATGTAGCCTTTCGTCGCGCTGTTCACACCTGCGCCATAGGATTTCGCGGTATCCAGTGTGGCTGCGATCGCCTGCGATGTCTCTGTGGCAAATATCAGGTCCTCGATGGCTGCGGTACCGCCCATGATGTAGCCTTTTGTCGCGCTGTTCACGCCTGTGCCGGCGTGTTTCGCGGTATCCAGTGTGGCTGCGATGGCTTGCGATGTCTCTGTGGCAAAGATCAGGTCCTCGATAACTGCGACATCTGCGGTGCCAGTATAACCGCCCATGATGTAACCTTTTGTCGCGCTGTTCACGCCTGCGCCGTCGTATTTCGCGGTATCCAAAGTGGCTGCGATTGCCTGCGATGTTTCTGTCGCAAATATCAGGTCCTCGATGACTGCGGTAGTATAACCGCCCATGATGTAGCCTTTCGTCGCGCTGTTCACGCCTGTGCCGACGTGTTTCGCGGTATCCAATGTTGCGGCGATCGCCTGCGATGTCTCTGTGGCAAATATCAGGTCCTCGATGACTGCGACAACTGCGGCAGCTAAACCGCCCATGATGTAGCCCTTATACAGTACGGCCGTACCGGCATAAGCAAGTAACAATTGTTGAAATGTACTCATTATGTCAACCCCGATGTTCCGCTGATAATCCAGGCGGTAGGTGCTACCTTTAGGGCGGTTGCCATTGCATTTGCCGCCAATGTCCGGCTCCCAGTTGTCCCCAATCCCGCCAGCGTCATCGTATCTGTTGTGATAGCGATGGTCACTGTATTTATCTGATTTACGAACGTTATTACTGTTCCAATGGGATATGCAACATTGGCATTGCTGTCAATCGTGAATACACGTGCGATATCATCTAACGCTGGATGCAGAATGTGTTTTCCTGCGTCGCTCAAAACGGTTGTATAGGCCGCACTTTGGGAGTTTTGGGGTATCGCTGTAACCCACGCGTGCAATCTCCCATCTCCACCCGCAATCGGTATCTTTGATCCGGTTGGTGTGGCGGTGGCGTTGGCAGGGTTCTGGACGACCAAAGATGACGCGTCTAGTGAAGCCAACCCGCTCGCGGCGGCCTTGCCGAGAATGGTCAGGGTTTCAGCCAGTGTCTTTTTAACAAATACCCCCGCGCCTGAAGCAACAAGAAAATCGTTGGCGGCAATCGCTAAGACGTGAGTAACATAATCAGTTGCGGCAGTATAAGCGGCAGTACCTAACCCCAAGATGGCTTTCACTTCAGCCAGGGTCTTCTTGACGAACACACCCGCGCCTGAAGCGACAAGGAAGTCGTTAGCAGCGGCGGCAAGGGCATGAATCAGAAAATATTTCTTGATGTTCGCCCAGGTAATCCGGCGATCTGCGGGGGCGGTGGCTATGTCTTGTTGTTTCCAAAGGATGTCCTCTGGGGCCATTGTCGTCGACTCGGTCTTCTCGTAGAGTGATTGATCTGCCATTTGGTTCTCCTGTTAAGAGCAAAAGCATTTTTGTCGAGCAAACCTATTGTAACATGATAGG
>JAHJRN010000015.1 GCA_018830865.1 Patescibacteria group bacterium
CATACCGCCACTTTAGCAAAGTAAAGCGATTTAGTCAAGCGAGCGAGGACGGCTCGGCAGGAGGGGGTTGGGGGGAGGAATGCCGAGCCGTCCGAGCAAAAATAGAGGCCGCACCCGCCACCTGCTCGTTCAGAGCAGAGCCAAGCAAAATACTCTTTTCCTTTTTAGAAGAATTTTGGTGGCGCGCGCAAATCGGAAATCGTAAAGAGTATTTTGCTTGGCGGCGAGCGTTAGCGAGCGGCGGCGGGGCGGCTTCCTTTGTTTAGGAATTTTTGATAAAATAGGTTCGAGCGTAATCGTATAAAGACTCCAGAATAAGACGCTCCTCACCGGGGCGTTTTGTTTTCCACTTTTTCCTTCGTCCGAAGTCGTGAAATGCGATATACTACGGACGATGTCTCCACGGAATCCAAAGGGACGCTCGCGTGTCCGTCGCATCAAGGATCTCGACGGATGTCCGAACACGGAACAGGCGCGACGCACTCCGTC
Organism: Patescibacteria group bacterium; assembly: GCA_018830865.1. GTDB lineage: Bacteria > Patescibacteriota > Patescibacteriia > 2-12-FULL-60-25 > 2-12-FULL-60-25 > JAHJRN01. Next base: position 490 of record JAHJRN010000015.1, read on the forward strand.
CCGCGTACGTCTTTTTGTGCCGTCAGGTCCGAACATCTATCGCGGCATCCTTGTCGCGTTTCTCCTCTTCACCGTGCTGTTGGGCGTCAGTTCCTATTCCTATCTCAACAGCATCATCGAGACGAGGGCGCAAAATGCATTCCTTCTCGACGCGGCTCGTGTCGAGACGACCCTGCGCGGCGTCATCTTCAACCATGAAAAACTTCTCTTGAGCGTGAAGGGGCTCTTCCTCACGAACCGTGCGGTCGGACGGAAGGAATGGGACGTCTTTCTCCGAACCCTCTCCGTCGAAGACAAGTTCCCGAACATGACGTCCATCTCGTATGCGACGTATGCCGTCGGTCCGGAGGCCGACGCCGTCTACGCGGACATCAAGACGGATCCGGATCTCCCGACCGAGACGTGCGACAGCATTATCATCCCTGTCACGCCCTCCGGGACGGAACGGATCATCACGACATACGTCTACCCCGATTGGAATTTGAGCGGCGTGGGCATCGACCTGACGCGTGGACCGGATCTTATCGATACATTCCGATCCGGTCGCGATTCGGGCGAGGTCGTCGCGACGGCACCGCAGACACTGCCGACGGGCGCCAAGGCCTTCACGATCGTGATGCCCATCTACCGGAACGACGCGCCCGTCTCCACATCTGCGGAACGCCGGGCCGCGCTGAAGGGATATGTCATAGGAACCTTACGGATCCCGAGCTTCTTCGACGTGTCCGCCCGACGGGTGGACATCCCAACGGGCATGGACGTCGGCTTGTCCGTCGGTGACGAGCGACAACCGGACTTGGAGGGTTCCGATCGGCCCGACTTCCCATTCGGCATAGATACCCTGGAATTCGATTCCTTTTCGCAGGAAACGACCTACGATCTGTTCGGACAGCGGCTGACCCTCGTCTTCCATGCGCCGGGGACCTATGGATTGAGTGCCACGGAACGCCTCCTTCCCATCATGGTCCCCGCCTCCTGCGCAATCCTGTTCCTATTGCTTGTCGCCACGCTGTTCTCCTTCACGCGCATGAACGTCCGCGCGAGACGCTTAGCGGAACGCATGACACGCGACCTCTCCGAGGCCCAGCGGACCTTCGAAGCGACGGTCGAGCAGCTTCCGGTAGGCGTCTATCTCGCGACGGTCCCCGAAGGCAAACCCCTGCTCATCAACCATATCGGTATGGAGCTCATGAGACGCGGCTTCGAACCTGGCGCAAAACGGACGTCCTACACCGACGTCTACCGTCCCCTCCGCGAGAACGGCGAAGACTACCCCGTCGACGAGCTCCCGCCGAATATCGCCATCAAGACCGAGAAACCCAGCATGAAGGACGATATCGTCCTGGAGCGGTCCGACGGGAAACGGACACCCGTTCGCGTCACGAGCGCCCCTGTCGTCGATACGACAGGTAAGACGTTCGCGGTCGTCGTCGTGTATGACGACATCGGCAAGGAACGGGAAATCGACCGCGCCAAGAGCGAATTCGTCTCGTTCGCCGCGCATCAGCTAAAGACCCCGCTCACGTCCACCCGCTGGTTCTACGACCTGCTCGATGACCAGGAGACGGGCCGGCTGAACGCAGAGCAGAAGCGTTATCTCAAGGAACTCCGTGAGATCAACCGGAACATGTTCGATCTCGTCGAGTCGCTCCTGAACGTCTCTCGGATCGAGCTCGGCGTCCTCAAGCCGGCTCCGGAACCGTTCATGCTCCCGGACCTCATCGACAGCATCCTCAAAGAGATGGCGCCGACGATCCGCAGGAAGAAACTGAAAATCGCGCCCGAATACGACCGTGTCTCGACCGTCATCGGTGACAAGAGGATGTTCCGCATCATCCTGCAGAACCTCATCTCCAACGCCCTGAAATACACCCAGAACAAGGGAAAAATCCTGGTGTCGCTCTCGAAAAAGGGTAAGACGGTCCAGGTGTCCATCAAGGACACGGGGTACGGCATCCCGAAGCGGCAGCAGGAACGCGTCTTCACCAAACTATTCCGCGCGGACAACGTCCAGGATAAGCAGATCGAGGGGACGGGGCTCGGCCTGTACCTCGTGAAGGCCATCGTAGACAAGCTCGGCGGCCACATCACGTTCGAGTCGAAGGAGGGTAAGGGCTCGACCTTCCTCGTGACCCTCCCGCTCGCCTGACGCCCATGCCCACGCTCGCGGATATCCTCTACGAATTCTCGGTCTGGCATGAGATCGGGGGGTCGCCGTTCAAGCCGCGCGCCTATGCGCTCGCGGCGGAATCCGTGACGGCGCTCGGCAGCGACGTGAAGGATACGTGGCGGACAGGCGGCGTGAAGGCACTCGTCGCGTTGCCGGGCATCGGGCGATCCATCGCGGAAAAGATCGACGAATACTTCCGGACAGGCCACATCAAGGAGTACGACATGATGAAGAAGCGGTTTCCGGTGGACATCACAGGTCTCACCCGCATCGAAGGACTCGGCCCCAAGCATCTCGCCGAGCTGTACCGTCGTCTCGGCATCACCGACCTCGCAATGCTCAAACGCGGCCTCACGCGGCATGAGATCCGCTCGCTCCCGGGCTGGGGCGTCAAAAGCGAGGAACGTCTCGCGAAGAACCTCGCACTCATGGAGCGCTCGAGCGGACGTCATCTCCTCAGCGAGATCCTGCCGATGGCCGACGACATCGTCGCGATCCTCTCGAAGATCCCCGGCGTCCGACGCTGCGTCTATGCCGGTTCGCTGCGTCGCAGGCAGGAGACGGTCGGCGACATCGATCTCATCGCCACGACGGACACCCCCGCCCGCGTCATGGACGCGTTCGTCGCGCTTCCGCTCGTCGAGGCCGTGCATGAGAAGGGCAAGACGCGTTCGTCCGTCCGGCTGCGGAACGGCATCGACGCCGACCTTCGTGTCGTCCCCGACGAGGTCTTCGGCGCGACCCTCCAATATTTCACGGGCGACAAGCGCCATAACGTCCTCCTGCGCGAACGTGCGTTGTCGAAACGCCTGACTCTGAACGAATACGGGCTCTTCCGCCTCGCTAAAAAGAAGATGGGCGAACGCCTCGCCTGCGCGACCGAGGAAGACATCTACGCCCGCCTCGACATGGAGACCCCGCCGCCCGAGATCCGCGGCGGCGGCGATGAAATTGAAGCCGCGTGGACAAAAACGCTCCCCCATCTCCTTCCCTACGGCTCGGTGAAAGGAGACCTCCAGGTCCAGACCGACTGGACGGACGGCTCCGCCTCCATCGGGGACATGGTCACGGCCGCGAAGGCCGCCGGGTTGTCGTACCTCGCCGTCACGGACCACACGAAGGCACTCGCCTTCATCCACGGACTCGACGATGTGCAGGTGAAGAAGCAAGGCCGGGCCATCGACGCGTTGAACCGCAAACTCCGGGGTTTCCGTGTTTTGAAAGGGACGGAGTGCGACATCCTGCGCGACGGCGGCCTGGACCTGAAGGATTCGACGCTCGCCTCGCTCGACTGGGTCGGCGTCTCCGTGCACTCGCTCTTCAACCTCCCGCGGAAGGCGCAGACCGCACGCGTAGTGAAAGCGATTGCGAACCCGAATGTCGACTGCCTGTTCCATCCGACCTGCCGCATCATCGGCAAGCGCGAAGGGCTGGACCTCGACATGGACGAGGTCATCGCCGCGGCGAAAAAGCATCGTGTCGCGCTTGAGATCGATGCCTATCCGGACAGGTCCGACCTCCGTGATATCCACGTCCGTGCGGCCGTGCAGGCGGGGGTGAAACTCGCCATCGACACGGACGCACACACGCCTGACCATTTCCGCTTCATCCCCTTCGGCGAAGCCATCGCACGACGCGGCTGGGCCACGACCGCCGACGTAGTGAACACGAAATCCGCGAAGGACCTCCTCGCGTACCTGGACAAGAAACGGAAACGTCGCGTATCGTAGGGCCGCGCCCGGGTGGCGGAACTGGTATACGCAAGGGACTTAAAATCCCTGACCCGCAAGGGTTTGTGGGTTCGAAACCCACCCCGGGCACCATGAAAATACCTCGCGATATCGAGGTATTTTCTTTCCGCCGGACGATTACCCCTCCCGATACCTTGACAGGAACGACGTTTTCGTGTAGGTTACAGGGTCGCTCGAAGGAGCAGACTCCGTCGGTCATCGATTACGCGGGCAGTTCCGCGCGACGTGTACGGACGGGAAGGTCAGGAGGTCACAGGATGGAACGCGACACGATGCTACGCCTACAGCTTCAGCTCGTGGAGCCCGAGGAATTACGTCCTCAGACGACGGACCGCACGGCGGAACGCGTCACCCTGATGTCCCTCGATACGGACATGTCGCTCCTCCCTCCCGCGGACGGGAGGCGCCCCCCGATGGGGGGCCACGACGTCATACGATTCGGCTTCGGAGGATGCCTGGCGATGGAACGCTGGACCATCCGCCTCCCTGCCCGCGACACGGACCTTCTCCATGCCGTCATGGCCGGCCTGAAGCCGGAGATGACTCGCCACGTCCTCGACTGACGACGGACACGACACCCTGATGTGCTCAAGCGCATCGCGAACATACGCGTGATGCGCTTTTTCGATTCCCTAGGTGGTCGGCACGGCGCATGACCACGCGAGGTCGAACATGCTCTGGCATAACCGCGCGACGTCCGCGCCCTCGATGATGACGCTCATGGGCCTCGGGGCCGGGATGCCGATGAGGATGAACGTCTCCACGATATTCAGCTCACCTTTGAATGGCGCGACCTGTCCCGGGATGCGCCGCAGATCCGTTCCTCGCTCGAACTTCGGCAGAACGATTCCCGGCTCAATCGCGTAGAGCACCCGCATCTTCCCGACATGGCGAATGGACTGCAGTCGCTTCCCTTCCTCGATAGTCGCGGCGCGCGCCATCGACGCGTCATAATGCAGGAAGACGCTAGCGCCCTGCCCTGGCGTGAGAAGTTCCTGTTGGACGTCCCGTGCGGCCGCGACGCCTTCATCACCCTCGAAGAACCTGACCTTCGGCTTATCCTCGACCGCGTTGAATAGTGCCATGAACTGGGGCATCGCGGACGAGAGTCGTGCCTTCCGCTCCTCGACGATCTGCAGTTCATGCGCGACGGTCGAGAGCAGCCGTTCCGGTGATTCGGGCGTGAACAGGTTCTTCTTGCCGCGTTCGACACTCGACATGAGGCCGCGGCGCTTGAGCGATTCGAGCATGACGTAGGCCGTCGCGCGGTTCACGCCCGCCTTCTTCGCGATATCCTGCACGCTTGCCGGACCCAGTTCGAGCATGGCGAGATACGTGCTGGACTCCTTGTCCGAGAGCCCGAGCTCGAGAAGCTTGGATTTGAGGTCGTTCATATCATGTTCATTCCCACGCCGTCAGGACGGGAAGCGTCAAGGCGGCCGTGTTGTTCCATGTAAAAGCCGCGGCGCGCTGGATGCCCGCGGCGCGGAGCCGTTCCTTGAGGCCGCCTTCGTCCGCGATGCGCGTCATGGCCTCCGTCATTTCCTCCGTGCCGTCCGGCGCGAAGAAGATCCCAGAATCAGGACCTATTACCTCCGGCAGGCTCGCCGCGTTCGACGAGAGGACGGCGCACCCGGACGCCATGGCCATGACCGGCGGGATGCCGAAACCCTCATACAGCGACGGATGGATCAGGGCCTCGGCCGCGTTCAGGAGATACGGCAGGTCCAGTTCCGGCACATACCCGAGCTCCTGAATGTCTGACTTTATGGACGACGCGTCGATTTCCTTGCGTACCGCTTCGTATCCGAACCCCGGCATCCCTACGAGGACAAGCTTGTACGGATCCCCGACGCCGCGGCGCGTCTTGAAGTGCGTGAAGGCGCGCACGAGGTTCACGATATTCTTCTTGGCCTCGAGCCGCCCGATGACGATGAAGAACGGCGACCCGATACGGTGACGGCGCAGACGCTCATCGATGGCCGTCCGGTCCGCGATGGGACGGTACAGGTCGTGGTCGACGCCGTTTGGCGTGATGGCGATGCGTGCTGGATCGATACCGTATGCCTCGGCGATCTCGCGGCCACTAAATTCGGAGACGGTGACGATACGAGCGGCGCGCTTCCGAATCTCCCGCATGGCGATCTCGTGAATGCGGACCTGCCGAGGTTTATAGAGCTTCGGAAAACGATGGAATCCCACGTCATGCACGGTGACGACCGTCTTGGCCGGGCTGTAGCGCGGCAAGGTGCTCCCCGGAAAAAACGCGACGTCCACCTTGCGGCGCCAAAGCTCCCATGAAAGGCGCGCCTGCGTCCATCCATACGGCAGGGGCCATCGCGCGCGGACCTCAAACCAGTTCGCTGGAAGCTTCTCGAGCCCGCCCTTCAGCATGACGTCCGTATACAGAATCCAAGAATTCCCATCGGTCTGCGTCAGCTCCTTCATCTCCTGGATGAGGTGCCACCCATACCACTCCACGCCGGTCTTCTTCGGTTTGTTCGCGCGGCTCGCCTCGATACCGATCAACATGTCAGGAGTATAACACGTTGACCGTGAGGACGATCCCTACTTGGTTCCGCGGTGGGAAGAAGAATATCCGCTCCTTGGATGACGTCAAAACCGATAGCCTCCACCCGTCGGTAATTTTTGATTGCCGGCCGCTTGACCTCGATATCAAAATCGAGGTAGATTCGGCCGAGGAGGAATCTCATGCTGACACTGGAGCAGCTCCGCGAAACGTACTTTTCAGACAGGCCCGTCACGCAGATTTTTTTCGGCGAACCGTACGCACCGCGGATTGTGGAACCGGTTCTCGCCGAAACCGACCTCAATCCCATCGACCCAGAACTCGACGTGGAGATCCTGCAGTCGATTGCCGCAGGGCAGTATCCCGTCCTCGTCCTGATGTACGATGAGTTTTCGTTCGACCGCCACGTGTCTGAGGACGCGATGCGGACATACCTCCGGGAACGGAACAGCCGTCCCGACCCACGCGTCTTTGCGTCAGCCGGCCCTCACGGCATCCATGTGGAATTCTTCCTGCGGTTCATCCCGCGCATCGGACCACGACCCTGCACTCTCAAAGGCGTCGGACGCGACCTGAAGTACTACTTCGCCGCGAACCCGGGTGAACATCTCGTCATCGCGACCATCGGCCGTGAACCGGTCCCCGGGACCCCGGTCGAGACATGACGAAGGAGTCGGCCGTGAACCTTGCGGATATCAAACAGCCCCTGTTCGGGACGCGACCGGTGTTCCAGCTCTTCTGCGGCGAACGGGCTTCGGGACCGCTCTGCGACACCCTGATTCCCGACCGCCTCGTCCCGACCATCGACGACGAGGATATCCTCGCGGAACACGTCCATCTCGCCGGACTCTATCCGATCCTAGCTTTGGGGTTCGAACCGACGTTCATTAAGGAGGTCGATGCCAGTCTCCTGCCGGACACGCTCGCCCTCATGCACCTAAAACGCTCATCGCACCGCTTCGGGGCCATGCGCCGGGTCGACGCCCTCGACATCATCCATAGATGCCTGACGCATCTCAAGGGCAGGAACCTCGAAACCTACCGGCTCAGGAACAGCCTGACCATCTACATCTACGCCTCGGTCTTGTCCGGCGAACGGCTCGTCACCCTCACGGTCGGCATGGTGCCCGTGCCGGGATATCCCGGCGCAATGGCCTGACAGACCCCCTCACGACGGCATCCGCCGTCGTTTCCGTTTGACAATATCGCGGGCGTAAAGGTCATAATAGATGTCCTTTCATCACGCCGAAGCGTCAAACTACGCGAGAGAGGTGCTACGTGCAGGACCGAATGATCGGAGGCAAGCTCGAAGTCCGTTGGTTCGCCTTATTGGAACGCGCGGTCCGTCTGCAGGGCGGCTCATGCGAGGCGATCCGCCACGTATTCTTGAATCCTAAAAAGGTCGCGAGACTCGCGAGCTACGTCCTTTCACTCGCAAGCGAGGAGACCATCGCGACCGTCCTGACCACCGACCTACCCTGAGAGACGCGGCCCATCGGAACACCGCTCACCCGCAGGTAACGTTACCCGCGGGTCTTGTTTATGACGACAGGATGCTGCGCTTGTAGCTCTCGAGGTTCTCGAGCGCGATGCCGGTCCCCTTGGCGACGCAGAGCTGGGGGTCGTCGGCCACGAATGCCGGCACGCCCGTAGCATCCGCGAACAGCCGATCCATGTTTCGCAGCTGCGACATGCCCCCGGACAGGACCATCCCCTTCTCCATCACGTCCGCGGAGAGTTCCGGCGGCGTATTGTGCAGGACGTCCTTGATGGCGTCCACGATTCCGCGCAATTCGTGTTGCACCGCGTCCGTCACGTCATCGGACGTCACGGTAATGATACGCGGCAGACCGCTGATCATGTCACGACCCTTCACCTGCATCTCGAGCTTCTCCTCGAGGTAGAGCGCCGAACCGATGCGGATCTTGATATCTTCCGAGGTGCGTTCGCCGACCGCGAGGCCGTACTTGCGCCGGATATGCTCCTGGATGGCGAGGTCGAGCTTGTTGCCGCCGATGCGGACCGATGCGCTCGAGACGATGCCGCCCAGAGAGATGACTGCGATCTCGCTCGTGCCGCCGCCGATATCGATAATCATATGCCCGGACGCCGAACCGATGGGGATATCCGCGCCGATGGCCGCGACGACCGGTTCCTTGATGATGTATGCGGCGCGCGCGCCGGCGGAGATGGTCGCGTCAATGACGGCGCGACGCTCCGTGGACGTGATGCCACCCGGCACCGCGACCATGACCTCGGGACGGAAGATGCGCATGCCCCCGAGCGCGCGGTTCAGGAAATACCGAAGCATGGCCTCGGTCGTGCGATAGTCCGCGATGACACCGTCCTTGAGCGGTCGCCGCGCCACGATGGTGTCCGGCGTCCGACCGAGCATCTCCTTGGCCTCCTTGCCGACCGCAAGGATACGCTTATCCGCAAGCGACACCGCCACGACGGACGGCTCGTTCAGGATAATCCCGCGTTTTGGCAGATACACCAGGACCGTCGTGGTCCCGAGGTCGATGCCGACTTTTTTCGCGAACATGGAAGGGTAGTGGTTGTGGATCCGCGGCCGACCAGGACAAGCCGTCCGTGGACGACCTGAAGGATGCGGGACCCTCCGTTGCTTAAAATGTCGTGACGAACGTCCGATCGACCAGCGAATCCGTCTCGACCTGGTAGCGTGCGTCTCCCCAACGTTCTTCCTCCTCAGATGGCGTCGCGGATAGGATGTTCTTACCGAACGAGAGGTCCAACGTCAACTCCATGTCGTCGACCCCCGGCTGCTTCTGCCAATCCAGGCGGTATTCGCCATCAACGAGGCGGTACGCGATATCCGGCGGGAGCCGATACGTGAACGACAACTCGCCGGTCGCGCCGGGTTCGACGGACCAGAACGCACCGAAGACCGTCTTGCCGAGGTCATGCATGACGTCCACGGTCCCTGGGATGACGCGGTTGCCGGTCTTGTTCAGGTCGTCCTTCATTGCGCCCTTCGACGAGAGGAACTCGCTTCCCTCGGGGACGTAGACACGCGTGTACGAACGGTAGCGCGTGTACCGGTAATCGCTGAACCCCTTGGCCGTGTTTCGGTAGGTGAGCGTGACGGTGGCGCGAATCGGCCGCGACGACTCCGTCGCGTCGACTTCGTAGCGCACGCGCTTTTCCATCGCACCGTCGGTCTTGAGCGCAGCGAGGTTCGCGTCCACGACCTGGAGGTAATCCCCATCCGTCGCCGTGGTCCGGCCGGACCATCCTCTCCTGTCGAACAGCTGTTGGAGATCCGCATCCTGCGAATAAATCAGTATCTGCTTGCGTTCGAGCGCCTGCGTGACGAGGTCCAGGATTTCGGGCCAACGCGAAGCCGGCAAGGCGAACATCCGTGCACGGATGGCGTCACCGATCTTCGAGACGACTTCCTTGCGTTTCTCCACCGGGATGCCCTGCTGATGCCAGCCGACTTCCACCTGGAACTCGAGCTTCTCGAAGAAATCCTCCGAGGAATAGGTCTCGCCATCGACCTCGATGGGCCCTGTTAGTCGTAGGAGGGACTCGAAAAACCCGGGTTCGAGCGCAAGGAACGTGGTCGGACGTGCCGGCAACGGCCCATGCAGCTGCATCTCGGATTCACGCACGAAAAAATCGAGGACCTTCTCGGCGGACGTCGGGAAATCCGGCGACCAGTTGGCGTCGCGCAGGAACCAGTTCGTGGACCCGAGGTACCGCTGGAGCGGCTCGGGCGGCGTCTCCTTCCACACGCCGGAAACGGGATTGTCGATGGAATAGACGTCCATGAAAAGAAAGGTCGGCTGATCGCCCGCGTCCCACGTCATGAATCCGATGGTTCCGATGAACCCGCCGCCCGGACGGATCTCGTCGGCGTTCTGCAGGGCCATGAGATAGTGCCGTGGTTCCGGATAGCCGGCCATGGGCACGAGCACCTCGATAAGCGGGATGGCCTCGGTGAGCGAACGCTGAAGCATCGGGATGACGGCGGCGAACGGCGCGAGCGCGTTCCGGACCGGAGACGCGAGCCGATCCTGCGGGACGCGGTTCCAGAGCTCGAGCGCAAGGTCCATCTTGTCGCGTGCGAGACGTAGTCGAGGCAACTGGGCATCGAGCTTCCGGAGCAGATCACGCTTCTCCTCCTTCGACAGGTCGTTGAAGCTGCGCGTGGGTGCGACGCCGGTCGATGAGACGCCGGCGGCCGCTTCGGAACCGCCGCGCAGGGCATCGACGACGACGGAGGCGACCTGAAGGAGCTCGGATGCGCTGTCGAGCGTGCCCACCCCTGCGCCGGCCGCGTCCTCGAACGCGCGGATCTGCGTGCCGATGCCCGGGACGTCGCGCCAGAACCCGACGCCGCGCAATGCCTCGCGGAACGTATCGAGGGATGCGGACGCGGCGGCGACATCCCGCTTCGCCGCTTCAACGTCCATCTCCCGGATATTCCGCTCCGCGCTCTTCAACGAGGACTGGGCCGCCTGCGCGGCTAGACCGGCGCGGACGAGCGCGATGCCAGGAGGTACGATGGCGATGGCCAACAGGACGACGGTGAGCGCGACGATCCACGGCCACAGGCGACGGCCTTTCCGAGGCAGTGGCGATACGGGCGGCTGGTCTGACGTGAACGGATTCGGTTTCGGCTGCTCCCCCGTCGTCTTCTCCGCATCATCCGCATCCGACGCCGAAGGACCCTTCTCCGGAGGAGGGTCGATGGGACAGGTCAAAAAATCGGGAGAAATCCTATCCATATGCCATCGAGGTTTTCTCCTGTCCCGAGCAACCTAAAGACGATATTCGAACAGCGAGGAATTCCTTCTTGTCCATGCTGTGATTCTACACCGTTTGTGGGTTCGTGGCACTCTGGTTGCGAGCGTCATCGATCCGGATGACACTCGCCGTTCTACGCTTCACGACGCCCTCGGATACCCCTTCCCCCGGTATTTCCAAAAATATCTCAGGCCGCTCGCGATATGCGCCCTCGCCATGCGATTCAACGGCGCGCCCCAGAGATGCTTCACCTCGCTCTCGCGCTGATGGTAGTGCACGAGCTCGGCGACCGGTGCATAGACGACACGCCATCCCGCTTCCCATGCGCGACGGCATAAGTCGACATCCTCGAAATACATGAAGAACCGCTCGTCGAAATGCCCAACCGCGTCGAGCGCGGAACGACGGATGAGGATAGCGGCGCCGAAGAGTCCATCCACGTCCTGCACGACGGTCGGATCGGCGTCCTCCATCAGATACGACGCGATGGCCCGTCGTCCCCACGGCGTGCGGCCGAGCGGCGTCCGACGATATACGGGGATGAGCGCGCCCGGGAAGCGGTGAAACGTCCGCTGGACCGTGCGATCGGGATTCACGAGCCGGGGGCCGATAAGGCCCGCGGTCGGATCCGCATCCGCGTGCGCGACGAGCTTCTCGATTTCGCCCGGGAAGATGGTCAGGTCCGGATTCACGAGCATGACGTACGAGCCTGTCGCGTGGCGCATCGCGAGATTGTTGCCCGCGCCGAAGCCGACGTTTCCGTGGCCATCGATGACGTGCACCCATGGGAACCTCTCGCGGACCATGGCAGCCGTCCCGTCATCGCCGTTGTCGACGAGGACGTACTCGAAGGGAAACAAAAACGACTTCGCCTCAAAACCCCTCAGGAGCTGGCGGATGAGATCCGGCGTGCGGTAGCACACCGTCACGAAACTGACTTTCACGCCTTGACCGTCCATATGTCCCGACACCTTGCGCCACATCGGCCGTTTTGGCAAGGGTCTTACGTCATCCACGTCCGTATCGCCACACCGCCGACCTTGGCGCGTTTGACGAGTTCCGCGCGTTTCCGAAGCATACGCGAGATGCCGGCGAGGGACGCGACCTCGCCTTTCAGGGACGACCAGGAAAACAGGCATGCGAACGCTTTCGCCAGTTCATACAGAAGCCACCACGGCAGATGAAGCAGGAGATTGCCCACGGTGTCATTCTTCAGGATGACCCACCCATGGTTACGCGTGGACAGGAACTTCACGAACGGTGAGCGTGAACGGCGGCGCGTGAACGATCTGACCCATCCTGCACCGGGGGCAGACGGAACGCGACGATGGTGCCATGCCACGGCCGACGGCACGAACCGCGCCTTGAATCCGAGTCGACGCATGCGCCATGCGAGGTCCACATCCTCCTTGTATGCGAAGAAATCCTCATCGAAGAGCTCGCCGGCGAGCTTGGACGCGAGGAGGGCGGACGCGCGGAACATGACGCAGGCGCCGCTGAAACCGAACACCTCGGTACCGAGATCGAACTGGCCGTTATGTTCCTGCCCGGCGCCACGGTCTACCACGCGTCGGGTCTTGCGGATCTGCAGGCCCGTCGAATCGATGACGTTCGTCCGCACGACCTCGTGTCGATCCTCATCCGACCCCGCTTCCATGTAGCACCGAAGGAGCATGGGTCCGCAGACCGCGACATCTGGCTCCGCATCCATGACGGCCATCATCTGCCGGAGCGCGTTGGGCGCGAACTCGATGTCGGGATTCGCGACGAGCACGTATCGGCTCTCGAGCGGCGCGTCCCCCCACCGCGAGAACGCGAGCGAGATGGCCTGATTGTAGGCGCGTGAGAACCCCTGGTTACGAAAATTGCGGAGCAACGCGACCTCGGGATGATTCGTCTGGATCCACGCGAGGGTCCCGTCCGTGGACGCGTTATCCACCATGGTGACCGTGAAACCGGCCATGTCCTGTTCACGCAGCGATGCGAGCAGATTCGGGACATACGCCATGGAGTTCCATGTGACGACGTCGACCGAGATGCGCTTGGCCTCCTCCATATCACGTCTCGCCTTCCGCTTCCTGCTTCTCCCCTCCTCCGACCGCCCGCTTAGGAGAGACGTTGAACCCAAGCGGCTTCCCGAGCATGAGCCGGGTCTGCGCGTCGATGGCGGGGATTGCGCCGAACAGGACGAACGTCACCGGGAGGAGGATCCACTGCAACACCGCGACGACGAAGGCTTGTCGACGAGGGATATGACTCGGACGACGCGGTAGGAGCGTCATAGCCATACCAGCGGAGAGGAAGACGCCGACCATGGCCAACCGCATGAGCCATTGCAGGGTGAAGGGCGTATTCTGGAACAGGGCGAACTCGCGGAACGGATCCGGCGCAACGAGGAACGGCAGATACCCGAGTACGGTGATGAGGAGCGGTGCGGTCGCCCACGTGTACGACCCCTCGAGCTGTTTCCAAAGGAAGGAGAATTTCACGGAGATCGGCATGGCCTTGTCGCGGCTGAACGCGAGGGCCATGTACGGGAAATTCTCGCATCCCCATGCCCAGCGCCGAATCTGCTTATAGAGGGAGATGACGGCCTGCCAGTAGTTCCCGGCCATGACCGTATCCATGGAGACGGGAAGATACATGGGCGTGACACGGTACTCGCCGTGGTACCGCATGAGCGCTTGCAGGAAGATGCGCGAGTCGTCGCTCACGATGTCCTTCTGCCAGAATCCGACGTCCGCGAGCATGCGCAGGCTCATCGAATGCGACGAGAACGTGATTGCGCCTTCGGGCCGCGAAAGCTCGGTCAGGAGCCAGAACGTCGTGCCGAACATGGCGACGCGCACCGGCGCCGGCGATTCCCAGAGGTTGTTATTATAGAGCGCGACGGGCTGGAAGGAGCTGCGCGTCGGTTCCGGGACCGTGAGGTACAGCGTTGTGAGGCAGGAGAAATACTTAGGATGCACGATCGTATCCACATCGAACGACGAGACGATGACGTCCTCGGGCGCGAGGCCCATCGCCAGGATCTTGGGCAGGATGCTGTTGCCGGCCCAATTCAGGTTCGATCCTTTCCCCTTGATCTCATCCGGCAGGTCCTTCGGATGCTCGGTCGCGAAGAACGCGAGGAACTTCGGCCCGAACTCCTTTTCGATAGCCTCGGCCAACGGGGCGAAGTGGTCATGCACGCGCTCTTCTCCTGCAAGAACGACGATCATGCGGTCCGTCGGGTAGGTCCCGTTCACGAACGTCGCGAGCGTCTCGCGCACGACGGAGATATCCTCCTTCACCGTCGGCAGGAAGACGAGATGCCGGATACGGTCGTATCCGGACGTGCGTACTGCGACGGCCTGCCAATCCTTGCGCGTGTCGCGATGGAAGCGCCAGCGGGAAATAAGGACGAACGGAATGTAATACGTGACCCGAAAAAGCCAATAGAGGTCGAAGACGATGACGAAATAGATGACCCATAGCGGCCGGACGAATGAAAGCACGACCGATGCGATGAGTGTCGTCCACACGAGCGCGCCCGGAAGGATCTCGAGCAACCGTCGTTTCAGCGTCGCGTTCGTCATACGATGCGTTGCCGCTTGGGCATGGTGATGTTCGGTTCCGCGTCGTAGCGGGGAAGGACGGTCGCGACGGGCGTGATGGCGTCCGACAGGAGGCGTCCGGACAGCTGGGAGAGGTCCGCGGCTTCGGAGACGTCCACGCCGACGAGCGGGAGGTTGAGGTTTCGCGCCAGAACGTTCGCGGCCACGACGCCGCCACGAATCGACGAAAAGGACCCGGGACCAGCCACGACGCAGACGCCGCAGAGGCCTTCCAGGGCCTCGCGACCGAATCGTGACGCGAGGGATGGCAGAAGGACGCCTGAACGACCCCGGACCGTCCGGACCGAAGGCCGCGTGCCTCCGAGGAACCCCAAACGCACCGAGCCCGAGACGCTCGTATCAATGAACAACCATCGCATGCAACGTCCGCGAGTAGGTCTCATTTAACTGGAGTGACTTCGTCCATCTTATCAAGTCGATTCACCATGACGTTCTTCGGTGCCTCCAGGATAGAATACAGGAAACGGTCCGTGATCTCTTTCCGATACTTGAATTCTTGCGGCGTGAGGCATGTGAAATTGATCTCGAATCCTAGATCCTTCTCCAGACGCGTCATAAGCTTCTTTGTAGCCACCGGGTCGACGTTGCCGACGATGAAGATATCAACGGGCGCTCCGGTCTTGCCGATGAACGTGCCCATGAGCGCGAAGTAATGAATATCGCCCAATCCCGTGATCTCGCGGTCCAGACGTCGCTCCATAAGGACATGTGCCTTCGTGACGAGCATCTTGATCTCCTGTATCAACGGGAACATGTCGTTCATGCGATAGTACTTCCGCTTGAGTCCGGGACGGCGCGCATCGTCGCTGGCCGCCTCGACCTCATTGACGAGCCCAAGCTCAACGAGATTCTCCAGTTCACGGCGGACCGCGTTGATCTGTGTATCGATGAGGCGGGTCAGTTCGCGTACAAAAAAAGGCTTCTCCGAATTATGCAGGAAGATCGTCAATAGTTTCGCACGCGTCTTTGACCCAAAAAGGTGTTCAAGCATACCGACCCCTGTATCCTGCCCTGATACCCTCGCCTTGACAAGAGGGATGCGAAAGGCTCACGGGACGTCTAGGATAGACGTAGTCGGCGGGTTTCCCGTATAATTCGGGCAGACATGCGTCGCATTTCATACCATGGTTGAGCATCAATTCCGCATCGCGGAGATCGAAGTGGCGAAAAGCCCGACAGACGAGAAGATCGTCGGTATCTTTCGGTTCGAGGGGTCCGGACAGAAGAAGGGGCCATCGCTTCTCATCCTCGCGGAAATCGGGTCAACGCTCTACGCCTACGAACGTCTCCTCGACGTGATCAACGAGACGGCCGAACAAGCGAGGTCCCTCGTTTCCGGCGTGGAGCAGGATCCTATCGCTCGCTTCGAGAAACTCACCCAGAGCCTGAATGACGCCATCGCCGAATTCCTCGAGGGCGAACCGACGCCCCTCTCGTGGCCGCGCGTGAACATCTTCGTCATCGAGCTGTCGCAGGACCACATCTGCCTGACGGGGATCGGACGCCTCATGAACGTGTTCCTCCAGAAACAGGAAGACGGGAGCTACCGGACGTTCGACCTCTTCGGGTCGCTCGATCAGCCTGCGGAGACCGACCCGAAGAAACCATTCGCTTCGCTCATCTGCGGCGACATCAAGCCGGGCGACATCCTCATCGTCGGGACCACGAACCTCGAGCGCCTCCGCAACGAGCTGCGCATCAAGGAGCGTCTGACGACCCTGCCGCCCGTCTCCGCCGCGATGGAGATCAAGCAGGACATCGAAAGCCGCGGCATCCCGGACGATTTCGTCGCGGCCGTGGTCGCCTGCTGCGCGCTCGAGATGCCCTCCGGCATCGCCTCCAAGGTCGCGGAGGTCGAAGCGTCCAAGAGCACCGCGTCCATCAACCATCTCCGCGAGACGGAACGGGATACGGCGACGAACCTCTCCCCTGCCATCACGCCGCTCAAGCATCCGGGGAACGAGACACGATTCAAGGCGGCAGCCAGACCCGTCGTCGCGCGCTTCCTCGGTCTCGTCGGGACGCTCCGCAGCAAACTTCCGCAGAAACCGGGCGGCCGCACGAAGGACGTCGCCGCCATGTCGAGCCTCCGTGGCATGAACGCCGGCCACGGCAGCATCTTCACGCGCAAGCGGAAACGCATCGCCATCGTCATCGGCGTCGTCCTCATCCTCGCGATCATCGGGTTCTCCGCCCTCCGCCGCAACGACCGCCTCGCCAAGGCCGAAGCGGCTTGGCAGACCTCGTATGCCGAGGCGCAGGACAACCGCAACCGGGCGGAATCGGACCTCGTCTACGCCAACGACAGCCGCGCACGCACGGAAATCGAAGCGGCGGAACAGGCCCTTGCGTCCCTCGACGTGACATCGGCCGAACATAAGGAAAAAATCGACGCGCTCCTCGCCGACCTGTCGCAGATGCGCACACGGCTCCGCAAGGTCGTCGAGACGACGCCCGTCGTCCTCGCCACGCTCGACAACACATCTGCGGGGTCCCTCACCGCACCGGTCCTCGTGAAGGACACGGCCTACGCCGCCGACAACGAGACGCATGTCATCCTGAAGGTCGACATCACGAACAAGACCATCAAGCGGCTGCCTCTCCCCTCGGGCGCGGACGCCGTCGTCGCCGGCTCCCTCGGGACGAAATCCGTGGTCTTCACGACCGCGGCCGGGACGTTCTACGCCGTGAACACCCAGGACGACTCCGTCACGACGCTCGCCACGCAGCCGAGCGGCTCGGCCACGACCGACCTTATCCTCTACGGCGGCCGGGCATACACCCTGGATGGCCAAAACGGCCAAATTTGGCGCGCCTCGCAGAGTGGTTCCGGCTTCGGTGCCGGACAGGTATACATCAAGGCATCGAACAGTCCGCTGACGGGAGCCGTCGGACTCGCCATCGACAGCAACGTCTACATCCTCATGCCGGACGGCACGGTCTCGCGGTTCCTCTCCGGCGGACAGGAAGGGTTCTCCCTCTCCACCATCGATCCCCCGCTTCGCGCCGCGTCCGGCATCTGGACCGTCGCTGACGGCACACGCATCGCCATCACCGACCCGGCCGAGAAGCGTATCGCCGTGTACAACAAGGACGGAACACTAAAGGCACAATTGACCTCAAACGACTTCACCGCCCCGCGCGACCTGGACGGCGACGAAGCGACGAAGCGCCTCCTCGTCATCGACGGGACGAGATTACTGCTCGTGACGCTGCCGTGACCTGACATGACACATGAAAAACATCGGGCCTTTCGGCCCGATGTTTTCGTCTGTCTGACGGACAATCTCGATTATTTCAGCGTCGCCTTGGCGCCGGCTTCCTCGAGCTTCTTCTTCATCGCCTCGGCATCGGCCTTGTCGACGCCTTCCTTCATGATCTTCGGCGCGGCGGTCACGAGATCTTTCGCCTCGATGAGTCCGAGGCCCGTGAGCTCGCGGACGACCTTAATCACGCCGATCTTGTTGCTGCCGGCTTCGGTGATCTCGACATCGAACGACGTCTTCTCCTCCGCGGCGGCGCCCGGCGCGACGGCTGCGGCGGCCATGACCGGCGCGGCGACCGACACGCCGAATTTCTCTTCAAGGACCTTCACGAGTTCCGCGAGGTCCAGAACGGACAGTTTTTCGATGGTGGCGACGATTTCCGCGAACTTCGCGGGAATCTCGACCGTCTTGTTCTCTTCGGACATAGGATATGTGGTGCGTGGATTATGCGGGAGCCTGCTCCTTGGACTCCTTGATGGCGTCCAGGGCACGGACGAACGCGGACATCGGCGCGGCGATCGTGCCGACGAGCATACCTAGGAGCTGTTGCTTGGACGGGAGCTTGGAGAGAGCGATGACCTTCTCGGCCGGGACGATAGCTCCTTCGAACACGCCGCCGACGAGCTTGATGGGCGCATCGGCCGCGGCCATGTCACCCAAGACTTTGGCGGGCGCGACTTCATCCTCGTGACCGAACGCGACACCGAGCATGCCCGGGAACGTCTTCGCGTCGAGGTCGTAACCGGCATCCTTGGCTGCCTTGGTGATGAGCGTCTTCTTGGCCACGACGTATCCCACGTCGGACTCGCGCATCTTCGCGCGGAGCTCATCGGCCTTCGCCACGGTCAAGCCCTTGTAATCGGCAAAGACGATGGAGGTCGCGGCCTTGAATTCCTTCGTGAGCCGCTCAATCGTCCCTGCCTTCTGCTGACGGGATTTTGGCATAGTGCGTATGTGTCTCTGATAAGGATTTCGACCTTTAAAAACACCCACAGTCGGTCCTGTGGGCTTTTGCGCAGACAACAAGGTCTTCGCGGAAGCTCCTCGGTAGGATATTTAAGCCCTTTTTCGGGCACCTACGGTCTCAGGACTTCGGGTGTCGGCCATAGGCTATACCGCGACAGCGAAAACGTCAAGGGACGAAAAACGCCCTCGGCAGATGCCATGGGCGTTTCGAGTGAGGCACGGCTCATCGCTGAACCGCAATGTGCGCGACCGGGAGCTTGAGCGTCCGACCTTCCCCCTTCTCGTTCCGAAAGAGGAGGAACGTCCCGAGCCTGATGACGGGCGAGGCCTCGCTGTGACCGAGGTGGTACGTAACCCCGTCTTTCACGGCACCGCAGAGCATCTCGAGGGCGACCCTTCCGTCGGCCCATTCTGGCGCACCCGCGATCGAGATGATGTCGATCTGACGAGGACGGACCTTGCCGTCCGGCGCGTCGTCGACATCGGGAGAATCGAGGAGGACGACCTCCATCTTGATGATCCTTGTCGGATCGTACCGTCCGTGGCAGACGAACTCGATGCACGTCCCCTGTTCCGCCATGTCGATGTCGATCTCCATGTACCTCGACGTGGTCACGACCCGTGCCATCGAGGCGATGGCCTGACAGTGGATGCACCCGGGATGACGCTGCGAGGGCGGCTGCGACGCGGACGGTGGGGTGGTCGGGACGAACACCCCGTCCAGCAAGACTTTCTTGTCATTCATCTCCTTCTTCCTCCTGCAGTGAAAGGACCGGGAGGTACACAACCACGTTTCCCTGCGTCCGTCAACCCTACTGTTCTTGCGCTCTGTTCGGATTTTGGTTGATGAAAACCCCGTTTCGTCGCTGCCTGTAGCCTCGCATTTGCATTGAAGATAGAAATACCGCCTGTAATTGGGGATGTATTGCCCCATTTGCCCGTACTGTTCGGCTCGAAAGACGG
>JAHJRN010000001.1 GCA_018830865.1 Patescibacteria group bacterium
ACTCGCTCAGGAAACGAACAGCGTCTATACAAGAGTCGCGTCTCATGCATAGAAGAGTCGCGTCCCGAGGTCATCCGAGGGATCTTCAAATCTACCGTCCCTATCAGACAGGCTGCGGCTGATTTAAAGATCCTTCGACTCCACTTCGCTTCGCTCAGGAGGCGAATGATTCATATATTACGAGAGTCGCATTCCGAATCACTCCGTCGGATGCACGCGGTAGATGACGCCGGCCTTGTCGTCGGCGATGAAGAGCTGGCCGTCCGATTTCACGAGAAGTCCTGTCGGTCGGCCGAGCGCGGTGTCGTCCGGCAAGAGCCAGCCGCTGACGAAATCATCCACAGCGAGGAGATATCCGTCGGCGTCGAGCTGATAACGCACGACCTTGTATCCCGTCGGCACGGAGCGGTTCCATGAGCCGTGATACGCGACGAACAGGTTGTCCGCATATTCCGCGGGCCATCCGTCGCCGGTGACGAACGCGAGACCGAGCGGCGCCGAATGCGCCGGGATGTTGATGCGCGACGGCGTCTCGAACTGAGCCTCGCACGGATTCCGCACGTATGTGTTCGTGTCGAAGTCCGTGTCATGCGCGTTGTCGGCATAGCAGTTCGGCCAACCGTAGCTTCCCCCTTCAACGATGACGTTGATTTCGTCCGGCGGCGTATCGTCGCCCAGCAGGTCTCGCCCCATCTCCGTGGCCCAGACCTGACCTGTCGTCGGATGGATCGTCTGGAACACGGAATTCCGCAGACCTGTCGCGTACGGCTTCAGCTCGTTCCCGTCCGGTTCGATGACGGAGATGGCCGCCCGAAGCGGGTCTTCCTCGCGACAAACGTTGCACGTCGACCCGATGGCGACGAGGATCCGATCCTCCTCCGGAAGATAGAGGAGCGACCGCGTGACGTGATTCCCGCCCGTCGGAAGCTTCACGAGATCCGTCCGGCCCGAGAACTTCACGTTCGCGGCGTCGTAGTCGTAGTACGACAGCATGTCCTCCTCCGCGACGTAGAGGCGACATGCCCCGTCGACGCAGCGGAACGCGAGGCCGTGCGCGTGATGCATGGCATCGGCGAGGACGATGGTCTCGTCCGCGTTCCCGTCGCCATCACGGTCCGGAAGCGCGACGATCTGCCCGCGCGACGGCACGCTCGCGATGAGCACGCCGTTCGGATCCTCGACCAGGACGCGCGGTCCGCCGAGGTCCGTGGCGAAGATATCGAGGGAGAATCCCTGCGGAACTACGAGCGGCGTCTCATTCCTATCGATGAGGTCCGCGATATCTCCCGACGACGGCAGAATCGCCGGGCCGATACCTGTCAGGTGCTGGCGATAGAACGACCACCCGAACCAGAAACCGCCGGCGATGACGATGCCGACGACGATGAGAAGCGTGCGTTTCAGTGTTGTCATATGGATTCAAATGTCATCCTCCACGAAGTGGTCTCGACGGACGTCGAGAGAGCGAAGCGAAGGACCTTCGTCTTAGACCCCCTGCCGAGAGCATCAAAGGACTATTTCTTTTCGACCAATTCCATCTTCCTCTCCCGCGTCATCTTCTTGATGACCGCCTCCCTCTTCCGTGCCGCGGACTCGGATGTCACCCGCCTGCTCCAAACCACCTCGACCGGACCTCGCGATCGCGTATATTTCGCCCCTGTCCCCGCGTCATGCTTCACGACGCGCCGCGCGAGATCGTTCGTGATGCCCGTATACAGCGTCCCATCGGCGCATCGGAGGATGTAGACGGTCCAACGGCTCATGACAGACAGCATAGCAGACCCGGGGCCGGTCTTGCTTCCTAAGAGCCTTTTTGTTATTCTGCGGCCACAATTTATCGCATAGGGGCGTCGTTCAATGGTAGGACGCTGGTCTCCAAAACCAGCAACGTAGGTTCGATTCCTACCGCCCCTGCCAAGAAAAATCTCCGTTTGAACAGCGGGGATTTTTGTGGGTTCTGTACGGTCTTTTCCCCGCATGACGATGAGTGCATACTACGTCTCATGCCCGATAGTCAGATGCAAGCCACATTCCTCCGAAGCGCGGTGACGCTCGATCAATTGCCGGACGACGACAAGCCGCATATCGCGTTTGTCGGTCGTTCGAACGTAGGAAAATCCTCGGTCCTCAACCGACTCACGGGCACGAAGGGCCTCGCGCGTGAAAGCGCCGAACCGGGGTGCACACGGACCATCAACATCTTCGACGTCGACGGCCACTCCTATCTCATCGACCTGCCGGGATACGGATACGCCAAGGCATCGAAGGCCCAGCGCGAGAGCCTGAGCGACATGATCTTCGAGTACCTCTCGGAAGCTCGTCAGCTGAAGATGGTCCTCGTCATCGTCGATGCGCGCCGAAACGTGAACGACCTCGACCGCGAAATGATCGCATTCCTCGAATCGAGGAATATCCCCTTCGCGCTGATCCTGAACAAGATGGACAAGCTCTCACAGTCCGAGACCGTCCACCTTCAACGGTCGCTCGCCTCGGACTATCCCGACATCCCCACATTCCCTCACTCCAGCGTCACGGGCCGCGGCCTCATCGAGCTGCGTCAGGCCATCGAGCTGGCCATGCGTCCGGAATGACGTCCCGCTCTTGCCAGCACGCCTGTTTTCTGGTGTAATGAGGCGCTTTCGATATGGATCACGGCAACGTCATCATCCGATTCAGCGACGTCTCGTTCGGCTACGACGAGGACCACCCCACGCTTGAAGAAGCGAGTTTTTCCGTGCGTGAAAACGCGAAGGTCACGATCATGGGACAAAACGGGGCGGGAAAAAGCACCATCCTCAAACTGATCACAGGCGAACTCTCGCCGCGCGACGGCGGGGTCCACATCCAAAAAGGCGCGACCATCGCGACGGCGCTGCAGGTCATCCCACGCGAACGGATGAAGGACACGGTACGGGACTACTTCTCCCGGGCGTTCACGGAGACGATCTACGACCTCGACCGCCGCATCACCGACGTGTTGGAAGTCGTGAACCTCTCCGCTCCGCTCGACAGGAAGCTGGACGAGTTCTCCGGCGGCCAACAGGCCCGTCTCCTGCTCGCGTACGCCCTCATCCAGAAGCCGGACATCCTCCTGCTCGATGAACCGACGAACAATCTGGACAAGGACGGCATCGAACACCTCACCGGATTCCTGATGATGTATCCGAAGACGGTGCTCGTCATCTCCCACGACGCGGATTTCCTGAACGCGTTCACCGAAGGCGTGCTGCATCTGGACATCTTCACCCACACGGTGGAGCAGTACGTCGGCAACTACCTTGTCGTGGTCGAGGAGATCGCGGCGCGGCGCGAACGCGAACGGATGCGGAACGCGCGCCTGCTCAAGGATATCCAGGACAGGAAGGACAAGGTGAACTTCTTCGCGAACAAGGGCGGCAAGATGCGCCGACTCGCGAGCAAGCTCCGCGACCAGATCGAGGTCGCAGAGGACGAGATGGTGGACGTGCGGCCAGACGACAAGGCCATCCGCGACTTCTTCATCCCGGCGCAGGAGTTCGCCGAACCCATCGCGACCATCACCTCGCTCCGCATCATCAGGGACCACGCGCCGCACCGAGCCAAGGTCGACATGATCCTGCGCCGTGGCCAGCGTATCTTCGTGACCGGACCGAACGGCATCGGCAAGAGCACCTTGCTCCGCACGCTGGCGACAGGAAACGACGAACATGCCGCCGTCACGGAAGGTGTACGCGTCGGCTACTACCGCCAGGATTTCTCGGATCTCGACTTCGGAAAAACAGCGTACGACACGCTGAAGGAAGCCATGGATTCACCATTGAACGAGAAGTTGCGCACCGTCGCGTCACAGTTCCTCCTCACCTCGAACCTGCTCAAGAACAAGGTAGGTTCGCTTTCGGAAGGACAAAAGGGACTACTCTGCTTCGCACGCTTCGTCCTCCAGAAACCCGGCCTCCTCATCCTCGACGAACCGACGAACCACATCAACTTCCGCCACATCCCGGTCATCGCCAAGGCTATCGAGGCCTACGAAGGCGCGATGATCCTCGTGAGCCACGTCCCGGACTTCGTGAGCCAGATCCGTTTCGACGAGACCCTTGACCTCGGCACGCTGAAGACGACGAAATAATCAAAATCTACGTCTTCGTCTCGTTCCTCGGGTCAAGACATGAAACACCTCCTCATCCTCTCGCTGTGCGTCGTGACCCTCGGTAGCGGGTGCTTAGTATGGCAAGACACTCCCGCTTCCCCGACGTCCCCTCTCGGCCAAACGTCTCAACCTCAAGATCTACCACCGCAGGAACAAC
>JAHJRN010000046.1 GCA_018830865.1 Patescibacteria group bacterium
GCGCTCGACCTGCAAGATCTCGTAATAGCACCTCTTAACGCTCATAACCTTGGGGCTCAGCTCTCTTCCTGGTGTAAGATCTTGCGCGCGGCGGTGGCGTGGGAAAGCTTGCCCGCCATTTCCGCCGCCTCGGCCAGGCTGGCCAAATCGCGGGGTGCCAAATCCTGGCCCAAAAGCTGCTTGGCCCGGCGATATAGGAACAAGTCTCCGCTTTCGGCGGCGGCAGCAGCAGCGCTGGCCAGGCCTTCTTGATCACCGGCCGCGTCCAGACATTCCAAGGCCTCGCCCCAGCGCCCGGCCGTGGCCAAGGCCCGGCCCGTTTCGCCCAACGCCGGCGAGTCTTGAGCCAGCATATCCCGCCGCTCCTTGGCAGTGGGCAGCTCTCCCTTGGCCATGGCCTAGTCCTCTTCCTCATTCCCGCCTGAAGGATCGCGCAGGGCTGCTGCCTCTTGCTGAGCGGCGGCCAGAGCGGCCAAGCGCTCGCGCTCCTGGGCCTCGGCTTCCATGCGGCCCTTCTCAGCCTCGTCGGCGCTCACGGGATACACATCCCCGGAGGCTATCTCCCTAAGAGACAGCACCACTTCCTTGTTTTTCACGTCCATGTAGGGCAGCGCGCCCTCGCGCAGCTGGCGCACTCTTTTGGCGGCCAGGTGCACCAAGGAGAAGCGGTTGTTAACCTGCCGCATGCAATCTTCCACGGTTACTCGTGCCATGACTTCTTTCCCTCTTTACAGGGTCTATCGCCCCTGGGGGGGCGTGGGTGCATCCTCTTGGGGGATGCTTTTTAACAGATCAGGCTTTATGCCAAAGATACGCGGATCGCCCTCTACCTTCACGGCCAAAAGACCGCTTTGAGTCAAAGTGTTCCCGATATTTAAAGTATGAACCCGCACTTGATCCGGCTTATCTTTTAGCTGCTCCTTGACAACTATCTTGCCTTTAGGCGGCTCCAGGCCGTAATCGCCTTTTGGATCAAGCAGTTGCTCAAACTTAAGCCCATGCAAATCCAGAAGGAGCAAGGCAACTGCTGTTTCCGCCTTTTCCTTACCAGGCCCTTGGGCTCTGCGCCACTGCCCTTCATCCTTTATATAGGACCGGGCCTTGCCAGCGGGATCTTGTATATCCATGGCCACCACCTGCTCCCGCTCCATTTTCCACACTTTGCGGTAGGCCAGGTCCTTGCCTTTTTTATCCAGCACGGTCAGGCCTTTATCCTTAACAATCAGCACCGGGCCACCGGCCAGACGGCGCACATAGCTCTCGGCCCCGGTTTTGGCTTTAGCACCCGCTAAAAGACCCAACCGGCTGCCGTCGCCCATGATTAAAGTTAATCGCATGGAAGGCTTAGTCAAGCCCATGGCTTTTTCATCTATGCCGGTGTCCACGAAATCCATGGCCCGGATGCCGTGAATCTGAAACAGCCAATCCCGCACATCCTCGGCCGAGGCCGGCTCTCCACCAATAAAGTGCCACTTGACCTTTTCGCCTTCGCCCTCCTGCTCCAAGCTGAGTTCAGGGCTCCCCGCCCGCTCCAGCTTGATGCCGGTTACATTGGCCACCACGAACTCCAGGGCGGCCTTGTCGCGCAGATCAAAAAGAGTGAGAGATATTTGCCGGCGTTCCTTGCCCGGCAATAGCCACACCTCGCCCTTGCCATCCGGCGGCGCGGCGTAGAAAAACTCGCCCGAGGGGCTCTGGTCGCCCACCAAAAGCTCGTCCATGCCGCCCTTTTTATCCCAAAGCTTCACCTTCACCCGGGGAGGCTCCAGGCCGAACTCGGCCAGGTTTTCCTGCTTTTCCAAGCGCCTTTGCCAACGCACCCCCAAGAGGGTGTCCAAGAGACGCCCCACCCGCACGCCATCGGCAGTCCAATCCACCGGCCTTATCATCTGCCATTTGTGCTCGGCGGCCCTGCGCTCGATGCGCACCGGCTGGGGGTAGTCATCGCCGGAAAGCTCGATGGCCTCAATATTCAAGGGATCTGAAAGGCTGATCGCCTTGCTGGCGGCCTTCTCCTGTTGGTCCGATTTATCGGACTCGCTGGCGGTGTAATAGTACGACCCAATGGCCACCGCCAAGATAAACAGCCAGGCCAGAACCTTGCGCAAACTCACACCGGCCTCCTGCGTTTGATCACCACGATGACGCCTATAATCACGAATAAAAGCGGCAGCACCACCACCGGCACCCAGAACACCACCCGCGCCTGGGAAGGCTGGATCATCAGCGGCTGGCTGGTCTCCTGCTTGGGCGAGATGGATATCAAGTCGCCCTCTTGGGCCAAAAAGGCGATGCTGTTGAGCACCAGATCGCGGTTGCCCGCCTGCTGAAAATATTCATTGCTGGCAAAATCAGCATCGCCGAATACGATCAAGCGCCCGCTCTGAGCCGGCGGCAGGTCAGCGCCCGCCTTATCGGCCTTCTCTTTTTGGGGCCCTGTATTTTCAGATTGGGTCTTGGCGGCCGCTTTGGGCATTGCCACCACCACACCCAAACTCACGGGCCCGGCCAAGTCGCGCCCCTCGTTGAATTCGGGCTGCTCGGTGGCCTCCCGGAAATCGATCTCAGCCCAGGACTGGGGACCGGTCAGCACCAGTTCCACGCCGGCCGCTCCGGCCGGCATCTTGGGAGCCAGGTTAACCGTGCGGGCGATTGGGAAAAAGGTAAGCACATTCTCCAACGGAACCACCACCTTGTGGGAGCCATAGTTCACTCCCAAAGGCCAGAAAGGGCTGGCTCCGATGCGGGCGGCGCTGGCGTCCACCACCAGGTTGTCGCCTATGACCACGCCGCGCTGCATGAGCCA
>JAHJRN010000066.1 GCA_018830865.1 Patescibacteria group bacterium
CATCTTGAGCACCCATGATTTGTCACGCCACTTCGGTGGAGTGGCGGCCCTTAATCTGGTGAGTATGGACATCACTGACAAGAAGGTCCACTCCATTATCGGACCCAACGGCGCCGGCAAGACCACGCTCATCAACGTCATCACCGGACTTTTGGAGGCCAGTGGCGGCAAGGTTGTTTACCAAGACAAGGACATAACCACCCGCCCGATTCATGATCGGGTCAGGATGGGGCTCTGCCGCACCTTTCAGATCACCAGCATCTTCATGGGGCTGTCGGTTCGCGAAAACATCCGCATCGCCAAACAGGCCCAAGCCGGGGGCAGCCTGCGGGTATTTTCCCGCCGGGAGAATCTGAAGGAAGTCGGCCAGGCTACCGAAGCTATCATTCGCCGGGTTGGGCTGGAGGATGTGGCCGATGTGCCGGCCAATTGTCTGGCCCACGGCGACCAGAGAGTTCTGGAGGTGGCCATAGCCTTGGCGGGCAATCCCAAACTGGTCCTTTTGGATGAGCCGGCCGCGGGCATGTCGCCCACTGAAACTGATCAAGTCTCCGAACTGATCAAGTCTCTGGGCCGGGAGATGGCAGTGGTTTTGGTGGAGCACGACATGGAAGTGGTAATGACCATCTCCGACCGGGTGACGGTCCTTCATCAAGGCGGCATTATCGCTGATGGCAGCCCGGAAGAGATTTCCGGAAACGAGCAAGTCAAGCGGGCCTATTTGGGCACTGAGGAAAATTGGGCGCCGCTGATTGATCTTTAAAGGCGCCGTTGAAAAACTGTGATGGCAAGTGTGGGCGGGTGAGCTAGGCAAAACCATTAATAGCCGGGGAGCCGATACATGATCAAAGTGGATGAAATAGATTCCTACTATGGAACCAGCCACGTGATCCAAGGGCTTTCCTTGTCCGTGGAATTGGGCGAGGCGGTTTGCATTTTGGGACGCAACGGAGTGGGCAAAACCACCACCCTGCGTTCCATTGTAGGGCTTACCCCGCCGCGCGCGGGCAGCGTCAAAATAGGCGGGCAAGAAGTGCGAGGGGTTTCGCCTCACCGCATCTCGCGTATGGGCGTGGCCTATGTTCCGGCTGAGCGCCAAATATTCCCCGACCTCTCGGTGGAGGAAAACCTCCGCGTGGCCGAGCATCCCGCCCAGGAAGGCAACGAGCCTTGGACCCTGGAGCGCGTGTACGAGTATTTTCCGGTATTGGGCGATCGCAGGCGTTCAGGCGGCACCAAGCTCTCCGGCGGCGAGCAACAAATGCTGGCCATTGGACGAGCCCTCATGGGCAACCCGCGCGTAATGCTGCTGGACGAGCCCAGTCAAGGGCTGTCTCCGCTTTTAGTTGGCAAGGTAGCTGAGATCGTCGCCAAGTTGGTGAAGGAATGCGGACTCACCCTGCTTCTGGTGGAGCAGAATTTCCGCATCGCTCTTCAAATGGCCAAGCGGCATTACCTCATGGGCACCAAGAGCAAAATCCAGGGAATGGTTAGCTCCAAGGAGCTAATTGAGAATCAGGATCTAATTAAAAAGCATCTAACTGTCTAGTTTGGACGGATGGAATCACCAGCAACGTTTCGCGAGGAGATGGCATGGAGCTGACTTTTGAAACCGAACAAAAGATATGCGAGATAGGCGGGGTCAAGTTTGGCGGCCAGCCCGGGCAGTATCCCACCGTGGTGGTGCCTTCCATATTCCAAAAAGGCGACCGGGTTTTCGAGGGCGCTAAGCGGAAAGAGGGATTCAACCAAGACAAGGCCCGCGAGCTGCTGCAATCCACCCAGAAGCTTAGCCAGGAAAGCGGAGTGCCGGCCATGGTGGACATAGTGGCCAACACTGCGGCTGAATTCGAAGCCTATGTGGATTTTGTGGCGGCTAATTGCGACCTGCCCTTTTGCATAGACGCTTGGAAGCTTAAACCCAAGCTGGCCGGCGCCGCCTATTGCGCTGACAAGGGCCTTTTGGACCGCATGTTCTACAACAGCCTCACCGTGTGGGAAGAAGAGCTGGAAACCGAGATCAAGGAAATATCCGATATCGGCGTGAAGCATGTTCTCCTGGTGGCTTTTGACATGGCTGACCAAATGCCCTCTGGACGGGTGGCCGGCACACAGAAGCTTTTGGATGCCGTTGAAAAGGTCGGGGCAAGCTTTAAGAGCATGTTCGTGGACACCTCGGTGATGAACGGTCCTGCCACCGCCTTTTGTTCTTTGGCTAACAAACTAGTCAAGCAAAAGTGGGGCCTGCCTACCGGCAGCGCGCCCAGCAACGGCTCCTACATGTGGAAGGGCGCCCGTGAAATGTGGGATTTCAAAGGCTGGGCCGGAGCGGACGCCGCCTTAGAAGGCCTTTCCGCGGCCATGTATCACGACATGATTTTCACCGGTCCCATGGCGGGCAGCGCGCGCATTATCCCCGCCGTGGCCATGGCCGACGCCTTCTTGGCCACCATGGTTTTCGGTGAGACTAAAAAGCTGCCGGAGAAACAGGACCATCCACTTAACAAGCTCTTCCCCGAATTCGTGGAGCAGCTTAAGGGGATGTGAAAAACATATTGAATTTTTACCGATCCATGGCACGAATCATAAAGAGGTAAAGCGACATGACTCCTAAAGAGCGGGTAAAAGCACTATTGAATAAGCAGCCCGTGGACACCATGCCGATTTTCAGCGGCATGGGCACGGTTACCGTCCAGGCAATCGAAAAGCTGAACTACCGTTTCGCCAAAGTACACACCGATGCGGCCATGATGGCTAACGCCGCCATTGAGACTGCGGAGATATTTGATTTCGACGGCATCGTGGTGCCTTTTGACATGTGCACCATCCCCGAGGCTTTGGGCCGCGGCGTTAGTCTCTATGAAGACGCCGAGGGTCTCCTTTACCCCACCGTTCCCACCAAGTGGGCCAGCATGGAAGAAGTGGACTTACCTGACAGCTTTGACGGCATCTTTAGCCAAGGCCGCATGCCGGTGGTCGACGAGGCCTTGAAGCTCTGCTTGAACCATGACGGCGGCAAGCTGGGAATTGGTGGCTGGGTACTGGGCCCCTTCACCATGGCCGGCCAGGTGATGGAGCTTGACGTGCTGCTCAAGGGTGCGGCCAAGGACAAGGAGCGGGTAGGCGCATTTTTGGGACGCATGACCGACTTGGTGATCGCGGTGGCCAAGCACTATGAAGAGTTGGGCGTGGACTTCATCAACATACGCGAAATGGGCACCGGCACCGATCTTTTGTCGCCACGCATGTGGAAAAACCTGATCAAACCCAACATGGAAAAAGTTTTCGCGGCGGTGGACATTCCGATTATCAACCACATCTGCGGCAGCACTGACCTTATTATAGAGATGATGAACGACTGCGGCGCTGATGGCGTCAGCGTGGACCAGAAAAACAATGTGGTTCAATCCCGCGAGAAGTTGGGTCCTGACGCACTCATCTTGGGCAACTTCGATCCTTACGGGACCTTGGTGCAAATGGAAGCTTCCGAAGTGGAAGGCGTCATCAAAAAATGCATTGATGACGGTGTGGACGCGGTTTGGCCGGGTTGCGATATCTGGCCCGACGTAAAGAAAGAAAACGTGGAGGCCTACGTGGCTGCCGTGCGCAAACACGGCGGCAAGCCCTCCCCGGCCGTAGGCAGGCTGTAGAGGCCTAGCCCAACCGGGCGCCCCCCCGAAACCATTTGAAACGCAATACGGAGGAAAAAGGCCATGGCCGACGAACAACGCAGACAAGAGCTTCTCAAGGAACTACATGAGGGCGTGGTTGAGTATGAGGATGACAGGGTCAAACAAGCGGCCCAGGACGTGCTGGATGAAGGCTTAAACGCCTATGACGCAATCATGAATGGTTTGGCAGCTGGCATGGAGGAAGTCGGCGAACTTTATGACCAGCAAGAGTATTTCGTGCCTGAGCTGCTTATGTGCGCCGACTCCCTTTACATTGGCTTGGGCATCTTGAAGCCGCATATCAGGCCGGAAGACATCGGAGCCTCGGCCAAGGGGCAGGTGGTTATCGGAACCGTGCAGGGCGACGTGCACGACATCGGCAAAAACATCATCAAAATGATGTTCGAGGTGGGCGGCTTCACTGTTTATGATCTGGGCCGCGATGTTCCCCTGGAGAAGTTCGTGGAGGAACAGCTCAAGACCGACTCCGAAATCGTAGCTCTAAGCGCCATGATGACCACCACCATGATGGGCATGCAAAAGGTTATCGAGATGATCAAGGAGAAGAATCCTAAAGTCCAGATCATGTTGGGAGGCGCGCCGGTTACCAGCGACGTGGCCGACTTGTTTGGGGCCGACGGTTATGCGGAAAGCGCGGGCAACGCCGTACAAGAAGCGGTGAAGATGATCAGCAACCTGCGCAAGCTGCAGAATCAATAGCTACGCATGCCGGCCTTGTCCGGCCTGCGACCTTGCCACAGACCAAGATTAACCGCGGACCGGTTAAGGGCGGCATCGCGCCCCAACCGGGCCGGACAACTCCTTGGAGTGCTGACTAATGTCAACAGCGGAAAAGGTTAAGGTAATCTTCCAGCCCTCCGGCCGCCGGGGCGAAGTGGAGCGCGGCATAAATATCATCGAAGCCTCCCGTCAGATAGGGGTGGACATCGAGGCGCTGTGCGGCGAAAAAAAAGTTTGTGGCAAGTGCAAGGTCCGCATCGAGCAAGGCAGCTTCGAAAAATTCGGCATTATTTCCAGCCCTGACAACCTAAGCCCGTGGCAAAAGGAAGAAGCCAAGTTCATCACCGACGCCGAACGGGAGCAAGGCTACCGCTTGGGCTGCATGGCCAAACTGGACGGCGATGCCTTGGTTTTCGTGCCCGAGGAATCCCGCGCCGGCAAGCAAGTGGTGTCCAAGGCGGCGCGGGACATCCCCATAAAATGGGACCCCACGGTTCGTCTCTATACGGTCAGCTTAACCAAGCCCACCTTTGAGGATCCCTTGGGCGACTTCGAACGCCTCTGCGCGGCCCTGGAAGAAAAGCACGGGCTTAAGGATTTAGACGTGGACATCTTCACCTTGCGCGAGCTGCCCGGGGCGCTGCGCCAGGGAGAGTGGACCGCCACCGCTGCCGTGTGGAACGAGAAAGAAATCATCAAGTTCTGGCCTGGCGAGGTAACTGATTATTACGGGCTTGGCATTGACATGGGCACCACCACCGTGGCTGCCTATTTCTGCAACATGAGAACCATGGAGGTGATCGACACGGTTTCCATGATGAACCCGCAGTGCAAATACGGCGAGGACGTCATGGCCCGCATCACCTATCACATGCAGAACCCGGGCGGACTGGAGCGCATGTCGGGGGATATGATCGAAGGGCTGAATACCCTGGTCCAAAAGGCCTGCGAAGCAACTTGGCCTCCTAAAAAGAAAAAGCGGGACGAAAACGGCAAATCCATGAGGGACGATGACGGTGTTATTATTCTGGAGGAAGCGCCTGAAAAGGATAAGAGGTACCTCCAACTGAATCCTTCGGACGTCATGGACATCGCCATCGGCGGCAACACCGCCATGCATCACATCCTCTTGCAGCTAGACCCCCAATACGTGGGCCTGGCCCCCTTCCCCCCGGTTATTCACCGCAGCTTGGACATCAAAGCCCGCGACCTGGGGATTAAGATCAACCGGGGCTCTTATATCTACGTGCTGCCCAACGAAGCAGGCTTTGTGGGCGCGGACAACGTCTGTGTGCTCATTGCCGAGGAGCCCTACAAGAGCGACGACCTGCAATTAATCATCGACATTGGCACCAACGGCGAGTTGGTTTTGGGTAACAAGGACAAGCTCATCTCTTCCTCCTGCGCCACTGGTCCGGCCTTGGAAGGGGCGCAGCTCTCCTACGGCATGCGCGCCGCGCCGGGGGCCATCGAACGCATCAAGATCGACCCTGATACTCACGAGGTTGATTATAAAGTTATCGGCCGCGACGCCTGGAGGAGCTTTTCAAAGCCCGAAGAGATGCAAACCAAGGGCATCTGCGGGTCGGGCATCTTGGATGTGCTGGCCGAGCTTTATACCGCAGGCGTGATTGTTAAAAGCGGCCGTTTTGCAAAAGAACAGAAATCGGATCGTTACCGGGTTAATCCAGATACCAAGCAGAAAGAGTTTGTGATTGCCTGGGCCAAGGAGACTTCCATCGGCAAGGACGTGGTCATCTCCTTAAAAGACATTCGCCAAATCCAACTGGGCAAAGGCGCGCTCTACACCGGCTGCAAGCTGATGATGCGGCGCATGGGCATGGAAAAAGTGGACCGAATTAAGATCGCCGGCGCTTTCGGCACCCACGTGGACCGCACCAAGGCGCTCATTATGGGTCTATTCCCGGACTGCGATTTGGAAAAGGTGTCAAGCGTGGGCAATGCGGCCGGCGACGGCGCCCGCGCCGCTCTTTTAGACAAGCAGAAGCGCAAGGACGCCAACTGGGTGGCGCGCAACGTGGAGTATATCGAGCTTACGGTTGAAGAAGACTTTGAAAAGCAGTTCATGCAGTCCATGCAGATTCCACACATGGTCGATGAGTTTCCCCATTTGGAGGGAGTGGTACCCGAAGAGGTGTTGCGCCAAAAATAGCACGGCCCAACTTTGCGGCTGAGGCCCAAACAAGTCAACCACCCTTAGGGGGAGGAATATTTGTCATGACCAAGAAGGAAAGAGTTTTA
>JAHJRN010000067.1 GCA_018830865.1 Patescibacteria group bacterium
CGGCGCGTTCCAGGCCGGGCGAGGCATAGTCAGGGCAGCCCAAGAGCGCCACCCGGCTCACGACTTGGCGCTTCCCGGCTGGGCTTTAGGTCCGCCTTGTGCGCGGCTATCGGGTATGAAGATATAGACCAGACCAGCGCCCAGCATGGTGGCGGCCATGAAAAGCCAAGCAGGCGCAAAGGGCCCAGGGCCGCTGAGTCCTCCGGACCCGCTTTTAATGATCAAGCCGGTGACCTGCATAAAAGCCGCCGGTCCCAGCATGGTGAACAAGTTCACCCCGGTCATGGCGGTTGAGGTGTATTGCTCGGGCACCAACTCCTTGATGTGGGCGTACATGATCTGGCCCGGCGCGTTGCTCACGCCCAAGAGAGTGAAGCTTAAGTACACCCACCCCAGGCTCAGGCCAGGTTGCCACCAGGCCAGAGAAAGCAGAAGCCCCGCAAAAAGCAGCAATGAGGGCATAATCACCCATTTGCGGGTGCGCAACCATTTATCGCTGACCCGGCCGAACAGAGGCAGGCCGATCATATAGCCCAGGCTGAGGCACAGAAGCGAGTTGCCCGCCTCCACCGAGCTATAACCCAAGCCATAGATGAGAAAAGGCCCGGCCCACAGGCCCTGCACCGCCATGAGGCAGCCGAAGCGGCAGAAGGTGCCCAGGCTGATGCCCCAATAGGCAGGCATGCAGAGCACCTTGCCCAACCCGCGCAAGGGGTTCCCGGCTTGTTTGGGTGGAGCCTCATAGCCGGGGGGATGGTCCCGCACAACTATCAACACCGCCACCGCCTGCAATAGATTGATGCCCGCGAAAATGTAGTACGACCCCCGCCAGCCCACGGCCTGATCCAGAAGAGCCAACGGGGTGGAGGCCAGGATTTGACCCAGCGCGCCCACCGCCACCAAAAGCCCGCTGATGGTGGCGAACATCCGGGGCGGAAACCATCTGGCGAAAAGGCTTAAAGGCCCCATGAGCCCGCAGCTCATGCCAAAGCCCAACAGCGCCCGCGAAGCGATTGCCTCCATGTGGCCTTGGCTTGCGGCGAACCAGGCCGCCGCGCCAGCGCCCACCAGCGACAGCCCGGCCATGGGCCAGCGGATGCCCACCCGGTCCAGCACCACGCCCAGGGGAATCTGGCAGGCGGCGAATGCATAGAAAAAGGCCGCGGTGAGGTCGCTTAGCTGAGCCGGGTCCAGGCCTAGATCATGGGTGAGTTGGGGCGCGATGATGGAAGGCGAAACGCGGTAGAACATGGACAGCACAAAGCCCGCGCTGCCCACCATGAATATTGCCCAAGCCCTTCCGCTGGCCTCTTGCATGTGGCGCTGTCTCCAGGTTGTCCCCCCAAGGCAATCAGTTTACACCAGCTTAAGCATTTTAAAATAACCAAGCCGCCTGGCCGGGAGAGATATCCAGCCAGGCGGCGAATTTTATCAGGCGAGCTATCAGGTCGTGGTCCCTGGCTCCGGGATGTCTTCTTCCGGACCGTGGCTTTTGCGGCCCAGCCAATTTTGCAGCTCGTCGAAATAGGTGTAGATCACGGGCGTGATCAAAAGGGTGACCAATTGGCTCACCACCAAGCCGCCGCACACCGCCAAACCCAAGGCGCGCCGGGCCGAGCCGCCCGCCCCGAAACCAATGGCAATGGGCAGAATGCCGGCAAAGGCCGCGATGGTGGTCATCATGATGGGGCGGAAGCGGATCATCCCGCCTTCCATGATGGACTGCTCCGGGCTCTTGCCCTCCTTGCGCTCGGCCTCCAAAGCGAAGTCGATCATCATGATGGCGTTCTTCTTCACAATGCCAACCAGCATCATGATGCCCACAAAGGCGTAGAGATCAAGCTCCCGGCCGAAAACGAGCAAGGTGACCAAGGCGCCCATGGCGGCCGAGGGCAACCCGGCCAGGATGGTGACCGGATGGATGAAGCTCTCATATAAAATACCCAGGATCAGATAGATCACAGCCAGGGCCAGCACCAAGAGCCAGACCAGGCTGGTCATGGATTTCTCGAATTCCTGCGCCGTGCCCATGAACTTGCCGCTGACCGTGCTTGGCAAATTTTCCGAGGCCAGCTTTTTGACCGCCTCGGTGGCCGCGCTTAAGGACACTCCCGGCGTGAGGTTGAAGCTGATGGTGACAGAGGGCAATTGGCCCGCATGGTTCACCTGCAAGGGGCCCAGGTTCATTTCCTGCCGGGTCACCACGTCCAAGGGCACCATCTTGCCTTGGTTGGAACGCACGTAAACCCAGCGCAGGTCACCGGCCCTTTTCTGGAAGCGGGGCAG
>JAHJRN010000048.1 GCA_018830865.1 Patescibacteria group bacterium
CGGCTACGCCACCGCCACCGGGCCGCGCACTCCAAAAGCTTCCAGCGCCTTAGCCAAGGGGCGGCTGATGGCAATCACACGGTCTGCGCCTAATAAAACCTGTTGCTCCATGGCTTCCAGGGCGGCAACCTTGTCGGCGTGCGCGCCTTCCTCGGCTGCGGTCTGGGCAAATAATTCATGGGCCTCATAAATAAGCAGCGTTCCCAAGACCTTCATCCTGGGCAGCAAATAGCTTGCCAATTTGAGATGCCGCACCAGCACTGCGTCCAGACCTTGCCCGGCCAAACTGCCGAGCCTTTTGCAGGCTGCGGCTTGATACAGCCCACCCCAGGAAAACGGCACGCGCAGTCCCGGACCAGGCTGCCACATGGCAACACCATGCACTTTAAGGCCGGGCACGTCTCCTAGGCTCAACTCGGCCAGCCGCTGCTTCAGTCCGCCGAACCATCCGCAGATCAAATGCAGCTCCACCCCGCTTTGGGCCAATGCCCGGCAGGTGGCGGCCACCTGCAATACGCGGGCATCTGGCTTGCCCAAGTGCTCGGGATAGAGATAGGCCAACCTCATGCCCCTGCCTCCGGTTTGGGGGCGTCTAGCATGGACTCAGCCACTTCAACAACCTCGCTAACACTTATCGCCCCCATGCAAGCGGCCTCTGGGCAGCGCTTGGTGGTGCAGGGCTCGCAAACTATGGGAGCCTTCACAACCCGGTCCCAGGCATTGCGGGGGCCTATGGTGTCCGGGCTGGTGGAGCCGAACAACCCCAAGACCGGCGTGGCCACCGACTGGGCAATGTGCATGGGCCCGGTGTCGTTACTCACCATCAGGTCCATGCAGGCAATGAGCGCGCTGGCCTGGCGCAAGGGCAGGCCCATGGCTTCCACCAGCGGCGCATTTGATTCCGCGCGCACCGCATGTGCTAAAGGCGTCTCAGAAGAGGATCCCACCAACAGGCAGGTAATGCCTTGCCCAGCCATATGCGAGGCCAATTGGCCAAAGCCCGCGGCGGGCCACATCTTATATGGATAGGCCGCGCCGGGGCACAGTGCCACTCTGGGCCTATCCGGCCTCAGGCCGCGCTGGGTCAGCCAATCCTCGGCCCAGGACTTTTCCTGGTCCGTGACATACAGTTTCATGCGCGGGTCCGCGGGCGGCGCTCCGGCCCACTCGGCCAAGCGCAAGCGTTGATCCGCTATGTGCAGGCCGTTGTCCGGACTTAGGGCGCTGAGCCTGAGCTTGGCATCTTCCCATCCTTGGATGTTACCGGCCTTGGCATAGCGCAGAAAGGGCAGCAGCTTTTGCACGTCATTATTGGCGTGCAGCACCGCCACTACCTCGTAGCGTCTTCCCATCAATCGCAGCGCCAGCCAGGAGCGGACCAGCGGATTATTGCGATAGGCCAATATCCGCTTCACCACCGGGTTGTGCCAGAGAAGCGGCCGGCGGTGCTGGTGCACCAAAACATCCAGATCATAGACCGCGCCCAACGCGCTGATGGCTGGCGTGCATAAAAGCGTGTCACCCAAGGCGGTGGTGCATATGGCCAGGGCCGCGCCCTTATTCACGACGCGCCCCCTTCAGCTTCGCGGCCTGCCTGCACCATGACAGCGGCCATGCGCTCAACCCAGGCGCCCAGGCCCGGCACCTGATCCGCAAAGCTGGAAGGCATGGCCAAGGCCTGGCCGCAGGCGGCTGACAGGGCCACGTCATCTGCCGGATCGGACACCACCGCGCCGCTCACACCAGGCTGCACCAGCTCGGAAGCACCGTTGCTTCGGGTTGTCACCACGGGCCGTCCCGCTGCCAGAGCCTCCAAACAGGCGTTGGCGCAAGGATCATAGATGGTGGGCAGGATCATGGCATCGCTGGCGGCCAATAAGCGGCCGGCGTCGCCGCGCTGGCCCAGAAAGAGCACCCGCGCTTCCAGCCCCAAGCGCCTGGCCAAGGCCTCATAGCGCGCGCTGCGGTCCTTGCCCGCCACCAGTAGTAGAGCGTCGGGCAAATGCGGCAACGCCTTTATGGCGAATGTCAATCCCTTGCGCTCAAAACCAGAGCCCAAGAACAAAAGCATGGGCCTTTTTTGCTCCAGCCCCAAGTCAGCACGAGCCTCCTCTTTAGCTCCAGGCTCCCGGGCGGCTGTCAGGCGGTCCCTGTCCACCCCGTTATAAATCACCTCCACCCGCTCGGGCCCCAGCCCGTAAAAGCGTTGCAACTCACCGGCCACCAGGCGGGAGTTGGCTATCACCTTGTGCAAAGCTGGCGAGGTGTAGGCCCTGCGCTCCAAATCCAGAAACGCCTTGTGCTGCGGATTGAATTTAAAGGACAGGTTCTTGAAAAAGCCTTCATAAGGAGCCCGGTGTTCCAGCCAGGCCACATGGCAGCCATCGCCTGCCCGGATCAAAGGGGCGCCGGGGGTCCGCTCCAATGACAAAAAAC
>JAHJRN010000016.1 GCA_018830865.1 Patescibacteria group bacterium
ATCCGACGCGGACGTCGCGTCGTCGAGATCCCGGCGTCGCTCACGCAGCGCATCCACGGCGAGAGCAAACTCGACTACCGCAAGGAGATCGTCCGTCACATGAAGCTCGTGTGGAGGATGCTGAAGATGCGCCTGTTCCCGCGTCGGACCCTTGCCAAGGACCACGTTTCCACGTAAGGTGGCGAAGGATATGAAGGACGTTTTCCTTCTCGCCGGCGCGCGACCGAACTTCATCAAGATCGCCCCGCTCGATGCCGCGCTCCGCAGCCGCGGCATTTCGACGACCCTCGTGCACACGGGGCAGCATTACGACGCGAAGATGTCCGACGTGTTCTTCCGCGACCTCGGCATCCCGGAACCGCACGTCCATCTCGGCATCGGCCCGGGGGACCGGCATGCGCAGACGAAGCGCATCATGGACGCGCTCGTCCCGCTGTTGCGCGAGCGGAAGCCGGACGCGCTCCTCGTCGTCGGCGACGTCACCTCGACGGCCGCGGGTGCCATGGCCGGCGTCGCGGCAGGCGTGCACGTCATCCACGTCGAGGCCGGGCTCCGGAGCTTCAACTGGCGCATGCCCGAGGAACTGAACCGGATGATCGCGGACCATCACGCATCGCTTCTCTTCGCGTCGGAACCCGTTGCGTTGGAGCACCTGTCGGCGGAACGTATCCCGAGCGAAAAGGTCCACCTCGTCGGCAACGTCATGATCGACAGCCTGCGACGCATCGAACCGGTCGCGGCCGCGTCGGACATGCTGGCGCGCCTCGGCCTATCGGAGAAGACGTATGGCGTGCTGACCCTGCACCGTCCCGAGAACGTTGATGACCCGGTCGTGTTCCGCAACCTGTGGGAGACCATCCACATCGTGGCGGACCGTCTGCCGTTGGTCTTTCCGGTCCATCCGCGTACGAAATCGCGTATCGAATCCCTCGGTCTCGCGTCGCATGCGGATGTCCGGATGATCGACCCGGTCGGATATGTCGAGATGATTGCTCTCCTTCGATCGGCCAAAGGTATTCTGACGGATTCCGGCGGGTTGCAGGAAGAAGCATATGGCCTCAATATCCCGTGTTTGACGTTGCGGGGGGAGACGGAGCGGCCGCTGACGGTCGAGCAGGGGACGAGCGAGATCGTCGGGACGTCGCGCGACCGCATCATGGACGCCTTCGACCGGCTCATGTCCGGCGCATGGAAGACGCCGACGCCGTATGAGCTGTGGGACGGCCACACGGCGGAACGCATCGCGGACATCATCGAACGGACCGTTTTTCCTCCCATGACGGACACGCCATGACCCGCCTTCTGTTCATCACCCCGAAGATCGACGAACGGCATGATGACCTCGCGTTCGCAAGCCTGTGGGCACGAGCCTTCTCGGACGCCGGGTATGCGGTGACGGTCGTCTGCACGGCAAAGGGGGAGACGGGCCTGACGCTTCCGGTCCTGTCCCTCGGCGGGGAGCATGGCGCACCGCGTTGGCTCCAGGTCCTTCGGTTCTGGAGGATCCTCCTTACGACACCGCATGACCGCGCCTTCGTGCACATGACCCCGCGATGGCTCTTCGCGGGGTGTTGGTTCTGGTGGCTGAAGCGCATCCCGTGTTACCTCTGGTTCACGCACTACACGAACACGCTGTCGCTCAAGGTCGGTTCCCGCGTCGCGAAGCGGATGTTCGCGGCCACGAAGGAATGCCTGCCGCACTACGATGGGAACCCCAAGAAGGTCGTGACCGGCCACGGCATCGATACGACGTTCTGGGACCTTCCGGAACTCTCAGAAACGGAACGTGAACCCGCGACGCAGCTGCTCGCGGTGCACCGCATCTCGCGGTCGAAGCGGCTCGAGATTGTGCTGAAGGCTCTCGCGCTCCTTCCGCCGGAGTATCGGTTGACGCACTATGGCCGTCCACAGGATCCACGTTTCGATCCGACGTACCAGCAGGAGATCGAATCCCTCATCGGGACGCTGGGCCTACGGGATCGCGTGGAGCTGAAGGGATCCATCCCCATGCGTAACCTTCGATCGGTCTATCCGAGATATCGGGTCTTCATCAACATGGTGCCGCAGACCATCGACAAGACCGTCCTCGAAGCGATGTACAGCGGATTGACGCCCGTCATGACGCGAGGACAGGCCGACGCCATCGGGTATCCGGACGCGCCAGCCGACGACACGCCGGAAGCCGTCGCTGCATACATCCGAGGCATGTCGCTCATGCCGCGCGACCAGGTCCGGAAGATCGTCGACGATGGCCATAGCCTGAAGAGCCTCATCGATAAGATGTCCGTGTATATTCAACCCGGTACCTGATATGTGCGGCATCAACGGCTTCACCTGGCAGGACCGGAATCTGCTCCGCAGCATGCATGCGGCGACGCGGCATCGCGGACCTGATGACGAAGGGTTTTTCGAAGCGCCCGGCATCTCCTTTCGGCAGAGCCGGCTCTCCATCATCGACCTTTCGCCGGCCGGTCATCAGCCCATGAGCACGCAGGACCAAAGGTTCACGATCATATTCAACGGAGAGATCTACAATTATCAGGAGTTGCGGAGAGAACTCGAACGGCTCGGCGAACGCTTTCGGTCGACATCTGACACGGAAGTCCTGCTTGCCGCGTTCGCTCGGTGGGGTGAGGCGTGCTTGCCGAAGCTGAACGGCATCTTCGCGTTCGCCATCTGGGACCGGGAGGAGCGTCGTTTGACGCTTGTACGCGATCACGTCGGCGTGAAGCCGCTCTATTATGCGTGGGACGGGGAGAAGCTCATCTTCTCATCCGAGATCAAGGCAATCCTCGTCCATGATGTCGCGAAGGATATCGACACTGATGCACTGAATCAGTATTTCCGTTATCTCTATGTGCCGGGGCCGCGGACCATGTTCCGGTCCATCCGGAAGCTTCCGGCGGGACATGTCGCGACATTCCATGACGGCGTGTTCGACGTGCGGTCCTGGTGGTCGCTGAAGGAAGGGAACACGGTCGCGTCGTATAACGAAGCTGTCGAAGGCGTCCGACAGCGCGTGAAGGACGCGGTCAAACGACAGCTCGTAAGCGACCGGCCGCTCGGCGTCTTCCTGTCCGGCGGCATCGATTCGTCCGCGGTCCTTGGCATCATGGCCGAGATCGCGACAGGTCCCATCAGGACGTTTTCTGTGGGCTACGAGTCCTCGGCGCAGGCGGAGAAATACAACGCGGACGCACGCCTCGCGGAGCTGACGGCGAAGCATGTCGGTGCCGAACACCGGACGTTCATCCTGTCGGCGGAGGAAGCGGCCGCGGACCTCGAAACGGTCGCGTGGCATATGGATGAGCCTGTCGCGAACCATGTGCAATCTTCGACGTTCCTGCTCGCGAAGTCGGCGAAGCCGCATATCACGGTCGCGCTCGGGGGCGACGGCGGAGACGAGCTATTCGGCGGCTACAGTCGATACTGGTACAGCCGGACGATCGATAGGGTCAGGAGCCTTCCGTTGGGCGGGGAGACCGCGGCCGCGCTCGCGCTCCTCGTCGGGAAACCGGATCTCGCGATGAAGTTCGGTTCGCGCGCGGGTCTCGAGCGTCAGCTTGCGTTCGTCGCGCAGAAGGAAGGGGCGATCGGGTCGTTCCTGAAGAAGGACCTGAACCGTCCAGATGCCGTCGGCGAACCGCTCGGGCCGGTCTTCTCGTCCGCGTGGCGCGATGCGACGAATCAGCTCATGGCCGCGGACGTGCGGACGTGGATTCCGGACGAGTCGCTCATCCGGACGGACCGGCTCACGATGGCGCACGGCCTCGAGGAACGCGTGCCGCTCCTCGATCCGGAGCTTGTCGCATATGCATCCCGCGTCCCGTCGAGATTCAAGCTGAAGAATCGCCGTCAAGGAAAGCGTGTCTTTATCGATGCGATGCGCCCCTATCTCCCGCCGCATGTGCTCAACCAAGAGAAACGCGGATGGATGTCGCCCATGGCGAAATGGATTCGCGGGCCGCTCCTACCCCGTGTCCGTGAGATCCTCTCGCCGACGTACGCGGACACTACGGCCTATCTCGACCTTTCCGCCGCGAACCGCATCCTCGACGATCACGTCTCGATGAAGGAATACGCATTGAACACGATCTGGTCCATCGTCGCGTTTCAGCTCTGGTGGAGGCGTTTCATGCAGAACGTATGACGGAGAACGACATCAGGAGCATCGGTTTCGCTTGTCCGTCCTGCCGCAGCGCGCTGGATGCGGCGACGTTGTCGTGCGCGGCGTGCGGGACCGTCTACGGTCGGCATCAGGGCGTCCCGTGTTTCCTCGGACCGGATGCGCGTGCGGCCATCGAAGCCGCGGAGAAGTCCGACCGCGAGAACGCCTTCAAGAACTTCTTCAAACGGTGGCCGCGGTTCTACCGGTTCACGACACGTCTCATCATCCCGCTCGTCTACACCGGTCTGACCTCGGAGCGGTTTCTGTCCCGGTATTCGAGGGACGAGAAGCTCCTGAACGTCGGTTCCGGCCCCTATCTGATCCATCCCGGTACCGTGAACGTAGACTTGTTTCCTTTCCCGAACGTGCATGTCCTCGCGGACGCCTCGGCACTCCCGTTCGCGGACGGGACATTCGATGCGGTCTGCTCCGACCAGGTCTTCGAACACGTCCCGAATCCGCTGGCGGTCGCGAAGGAGGTCTTGCGCGTCACGAAACCCGGCGGCCTCATCTATACGGCCGCACCCTTCATTTTTCCTTTGCATCCATCCCCCAAGGACTATTCACGATGGTCGAAGGATGGCCTCGCGGAACTCTTCGCAGGACATGATTCTGTCGAGTCCGGCGTCCTCATCGGACCGACTTCGGCGTTCCTTTTCGTGTTCTCCATGTGGCTCGCGACAATCTTCTCGTTCGGCATCACCCCGCTTCGCAAGGCCCTGTGGTATGTCTTCATGGTCCCTTTGTTCCCGTTGAAGGTGCTTGATTTCGTGTATGCGAGACTCCCTGGGGCGGAAGATATCGCATTAAGCCCGTATCTCATCATCCAGAAGCGCGTATGAAGCGACCCGTGACCGAACGGATGCATACATGGCTCTGGCGTCTCGCCGTCATCCTCGGGACCGGCGCGTGGACATGGCTTCCGCATTGGATCGCGAACATCCGCGACGGTGTCGTGTGGTGGCGGATTCCGGTGATGGCCCCTGCCATCTTCGACACGTACGCGTATCTGCAATGGATGGGGCAGGCGAGGGAGGGGATGGATTTCGGAGGACATCTCGGCTGGGTCGGCACGCTCATCCAGCTCGTGTCGGCCGTCATCCCGTGCATGTCCGTTCCGGAATGTTGGCTCATGACGCAATGGGTCGCTGCGTCGGCGACCATCTTCGTGTCCGCATGGGCGTTTCGCGTCTGGGCCTCCGCACGCATCATGCCGTCGCGTCTGTTTGCTGTCGCGATGTGGTTTTCGTTCCTCGCCGTGCTCGGCATGCGGCCCGGCATCTTCTCGTGGTATCTGCCGTTCGGCATCGCGGCGATGACTGCGGCGTTCCTGTCGGCGCGGGCCGTCGAGGAACGTCGGATTCCCCAT
Organism: Patescibacteria group bacterium; assembly: GCA_018830865.1. Classification (GTDB taxonomy): domain Bacteria; phylum Patescibacteriota; class Patescibacteriia; order 2-12-FULL-60-25; family 2-12-FULL-60-25; genus JAHJRN01. The sequence goes on from JAHJRN010000016.1 coordinate 5,538, forward strand.
GCGCTCCTCTGGTCCGTTCTCGCCCTCATGATATCGACGGTCTATGCATGGTTTCTTGTCTTCATCGTCATCTGGATTGCATCCGTCTGGGCTGTCTGGCTCATCCGAAAGGGGAGAGGGACATGGACGATGATGACCGTCTTCGTGACGGGTGCTTCCCTTGCTGTCGGCTGGCTCGCGGCATATCTCATCGAATCCGGTTCAGGCTTTCGTGAAAGCCTTGAGATGCAGGAGCGGTTGGGGATGGTCGCGACGCATATGCCGCAGGTCATCAACCTGACGGTCGCCGTCGTGTTTTGGATACCGTTATTGTTCATCGTCGGACGACAGGTTCGTGATGCGGCCGCATCCCGTCGCATCGTTGTCGTGACGTGGGCATGGTTCACTTTGCTTCTCGCCTGGTTCGTGACTCCGTTCATGGGGTACTACATCCATAACGACCACTTCCGGACCCCTACGGTCCTCCTCTCGTGGTTTACCCTCGCGGCCGTCTGGTCCGCGGTTCCGTCATCATCCTCCCTTTTGCAAGGTGAGATACGGAGATGTTCCGTCAGGTGTCTCGTTCCTTTCGCGACGTTCGTTGTCGCGATCGCATTCGTCATCGATGTCCTGCGGACGCCGTATTGGTCAGGACGGGACAACCTCGACGTCCTGCACCTTTCGGTCTGGTTTACCCTCGCGGCCGCGTCATGGTCCGTGCTGTCGGTATCGGCGCGGGTCCCGTCCATGTCGCGTCGCGCGCTTCTCATCGTCGCCGTGCTCCTCGGTCTTGTCCAGCTTCCGGCCGTGTACGCGAGGACGTTCGGTGACATGTCCGTCCTCCGGTCGCGTGGGCCCGTCTTCGCATGGATCGTCGCGAACGTCCCGCCTGACGAGACCGTCTGCGCCGACCCGGCGTCCGCGGACATGTTCGCCGCGCATTCGGGGCGCGTGACCCTTCCGTCCGAGACGTCGTATTACCTTCCGGAAACGAAAGAGGCGACTCTTCGTCGTCTTATGGCCTATGCGAGCGGCTATGACCTCGTCGCCTCCGCATCGGGTGATGCGATGCGTCAGTACGTCGGCCTCGGCCAGTGGATCGTCTGCAACCAGTATCCGTTCCAGACGAAGTTCCTTCGGGCGCTCGGATGGTCGGACGTCCGCATCGACGAGGCCATCGGCTGTCCGCGGGGGATGCTCGAACGTCGTCTCGCGACGGTCATGGCATCGCCGGTCGGCTCGGACGACATCGGATTCGGGCGGGCATGTCCATGGGTCATCGTGACGGACGCCGAGCGGATGTCGTGGCACATCCCGGTCGATTACGAAGAGACCCGCGTCGGGGACGGGGTCTCGGTGTGGCGGGTCCGATAGGTCAAAGTTTCTTCAGCGTGAAGATGTAGCGCACGGGCAACGCATCGAAGGGCGCCCCCTGGATGCGCGTGATGCGGAACAGGCCGGCGCACGTCTTCTCCATGAGGGGGATATCAAAGCTCGAAAGGTGCCATTCCTCGGTCATGTCCTTCGAGATGTTCGGGAAGAGCCAGCGGAACAGGCCGAGGGAGATGAAGAAGTTCTTCAGACGGTTGATGAGCGGCTCGTTCGGCGTCGAGACGATGACGGCTTTCGTGTCCGGCCCGACGACGCGATGAAGCTCCTCCATGAGGGCACGCGGATTTGGGATATGCTCGATGACTTCGCTGCAGAGGATATTCGTGTAGGACCCCGCGTGGATCTCGTCAGGCCAGCGTTGCGCATCGCCGGAGACGATGATGCCGAGCCGATGGGGGAACGCGTCCGAGATTTTTCCCCGTGTCAGTTCGACGAGTCGTTCGGACAGGTCGAACCCGTGGAGCTTGCCTTTCGGTACGGCCATCAACACTTGTCCGGCCCCACATCCGATTTCCAGGGTGTCGGCACCGTCGTCCATGACGAGCGCGTCGAGCATCTTCCGCAGGCGCCGTCGTTCGATCCAACGGATGATGCGGATGGGATGGTCGTAGTAGTTGATGAGATCGTATTTGTCGATCATCCGCTCGTTCCAATCCTTGAGCGCGACGGGGTCGTTCCTGTCGATGGGGTTCATAGGTTGAGTGTATCAGAAACGACATACGACGGCCGCTTCCGCGATTCGTCGTAGGTGCGCCAGAGGTATTCGCCGATGACGCCCATCATGAGCATCTGTAGGCCGCCGACGAGGAGGACCACGACCATAAGCGAGGTCCATCCTTGGACCGGCGTGCCTCGTAGGATGCGGTCCACGACCACGACCACGGCCGCGACGAACCCGACCACCGCCGTCACGAGACCGACGGCGCTCATGGCGCGGACCGGGACGAACGAGAAGGCGATGGCCGAATCGATGAAGAGCTTCAGCTTCTTGGAGAAGGTCCATCTCGACGTGCCGGCGCGGCGCTGCCGACGCACGTAGGGGATGATTTTCGGCGTGAAGCCGGTCCAGAGCAGGAACGTCATGAGATGCGAATTGCGTTCGCGTGTCCGCGAGACGATGTCCGCGATGGCGCGGTCGAACAGCACGTAGTCGAAGCCGCCGCGCGGCATGTCCTTCAGGGCGAAGCGTCGGATGAACCACCAGAAGAACCCGGCGAAGACGCGGTCGATCCATCGGTCCTCACGCGTCTCGCGCGCCGCGATGACGAGCTTCGAGCCGCGTCGCCATTCCTCGACCATCGTACGCAGCAGCTCGGGCGGGTCCTGGAGGTCGGCCATGATGATCGCGAGGCAGTCGCCCGTGGCGTGGTCCACGCCCGCGAGGAGCGCCGTGTGCGCACCGAAGTTGCGGGAGAGCCGGACGACCTTGATGCGCGGGTCTGTCGCGGCGGCGTCTTTCAGCAGCGCGTAGGAGGCGTCGCCAGATCCATCGTCGACGAATACGAGCTCGCCGTCCATGTCCGGGATGCCCGCGAGGGTCTGTTGCAGCTCGGGAATTGTCGTCGGGAGGTTTGCTTCGTTGAAGTAGACCGGGACGATGACGGAGAGTTTCGGCATACGCGAATGATGGTCGAAGTGAACCATATCCAGGCGGCTGCGTCCATCGACGCTATGGACAGAATCGTCGTTGCGAGCGAAGTCCGACGGAGCGCGGCAATCTTACCGAAACCCTTCGATTCGGTCGGAGAATCAAGGTAAGATTGCTTCGTCGTATGACTCCTCGCAACGACGGAATATATCTTGTCATTCTTGTCTGCGCGCGGTACGCTCTGACGCATGTCACTCCCGTCCCGTTGGGTCATCGTCGGCGCGTCCGGATTCCTCGGGACGAACCTCCTGCATGCGCTCGCGCCCGAGGACGGCGAGGTCGTCGCCATCGACCGTCGTGCGGCGCGCTGGCCCGTGATCCGCGATGGTATCCGATACCTCGAGCGCGACAGCCGGGAGGTCGAATCGTATCGGGAGGAGCTCGTACCGGGAGCCGTCGTGGTGCATATGGCGAGCGTCTCGTATCCGGGCAAGGCGGAGCAGCTCATCGAATCGGACATCCAGGATAACGTCCTCGGCACAATTCGTCTCGCGCAGGTTTGCGCAGATCGCGGCGTGCGGTCCTTCATCTTCATCTCGAGCGGTGGCGCCGTCTATGGGGATGTCTCGACCTCACCCATCCCGGAGGACGCGCCGACGCGACCCGTGAGCGCGTACGGCGCGATGAAGGTCTCCATCGAGCACTATCTCCATATCAACCATCATCTGCGCGGACTGCCGGTCGCGTGCCTCCGGCCGTCCAATCCGTTCGGGCTGTGGCACGGAGGATCCGGGCAGGGTGCGGTGAACGTGTTCCTCGCGAAGATGCTCCGCGGAGGGACCATCGACATCTGGGGCGACGGGTCGCAGGTCCGTGACTTCGTGGCGGCGGAGGATGTCGTCTCCGCCATCCGGACCGTCGGCCTCTTGTTCGCGTCCGGGTCCGAAACCTTCAACGTCGGCTCCGGCATCGGACGTTCCATCACGGAGATCCTGTCGGAGACGCAACGGGTCGCGGGCGTCACGGCGGATATCCGATATCTGCCCGCTCGTTCCGTGGACGTCAGGACCAACGTGCTGGATATCCGGAAGATGAAGGAGCGCTTCGGCTGGGAACCGACGGTCCCGTTCGAGGTGGCGTTGTCCCGTGCCTGCGACTGGAGTCGGACGTCCCTGGCTTGACGTTTTCGCCATTTTTCGACATCCTGCATGTAATCATGTCCCTGACGATTGTCCTCGGCACGAGGCCCGAGATCATCAAGTGCGCGCCCGTCGTCCATGAGGCTTTGCGACGCGGTGTTCCTTGCGTCATCATCCATACCGGCCAGCACTACACCCCGGAGCTCGATGAGGTGTTTTTCCGTGAGCTCGACCTACCAGCACCGATCACGAACCTGAACGTTGGGTCCCTGCCGCCGGCTAAGCAGGTCGCGGCCATGATGGACCGGCTGTATGATGCCTTCCTTGAGTGGAAGCCGTCCGTCGTGGTGGTCCAAGGCGACACGAATTCGGTCCTTGCAGGTGCACTTACGGCACACAAGATGGGCGTCCCGGTCGCGCACCTCGAAGCCGGCTTGCGGAGCGACGACTGGGGGATGCCCGAGGAGGGGAACCGCGTCCTCGCGGGCAACGTGGCGGATATCCATTTTTGTCCGACCGAGGTCCAGCGCATCCGTCTGGCGACCGAGGGCGTCTTGGACGGCGTGCATGTGGTCGGCAACACGGTCGTCGACGCGGCACGTCATTATGTCGGGAAAGCGGAAGGGACCTCGAAGGTCCTTGAGACGCTCAACCTCGAACCGGGGTCCTTTGCGCTCCTCACGATGCACCGCCCCTCGAACGTCGACGAGCCCGGTCGCCTCGGCGCGCTCATCGACGCCATCGAGGACATGGCTGTATCCTACGGGTGGAAGATCGTGTTTCCGGTCCATCCGCGGACCGAGACGGCCTTGAAGACCGCAGGACTCTGGGATCGGCTTGAGGCCTCGCCGGTCTTCGTCCTTTCGAAGCCCGTCGGCTATCTCGATCTCCTCCATCTGCAGGCGTCGGCCAGCCTCGTCGTCACGGATTCGGGCGGTATGCAGGAGGAGGCGAATATCCTGCAGGTGCCATGCATCACGCTTCGGGCGAACACGGAGCGGCCGGAGACGGTGAAGGCCGGAGGGAACGTCCTGTATGAAGGCACAGAGAGCGCGGAGCTGATTGCGCTCGCGAAGGAGATGACGTCGAAGCCTCGTGATTGGACGTGTCCGTTCGGCGACGGCCGCACCGCGGAACGGGTGATGGACGTGCTGATGACGTTCCTGGACACGAAGGTATGATGCCGTGGGAGGCATTTTTTGATGAAGCGGTCCGTCAGGCGGTCCTTCCGGGATCGTCGGTTTTGGATATCGGAGCCGGCCTGCGCGTCGACGGATCGCGCGGCAACGTCGTGGATTCGACACGTGCGTGGATCAAACCGCTTCTCGAGCAGGCGACGTACGTCGTGATGGACCCGGTCGACACGTATCATCCGGATATCGTCGCCGACGTGATGGACATGCCGAGCGTGGCGAGTGCGTCTTTCGACACGGTGTTCTGCCTCGCGGTCCTGGAACATGTCCCTCGTCCGTGGGACGCGATGCGCGAGATCCATCGGGTCCTGAAGCCAGGAGGGACGTTCGTCGGTTACGTCCCGTTCCTCTCGCCGTACCACGGTATGCCCGGGTATTACGGCGACTTCTTCCGCTATACGGATGAGGGCGTACGTTCCATCTGTTCCGGGTTCGTCGACGTTCGTCTCGTGCCGGTCCGTGGTCCGGTCGAGACGCTGGTCCACCTGCTTCCTGGGACGTTGCCCCGTCGTCTCCTCGGTGGATTGGTCCGCCGCATCGACGGCATCCGCCGTTCGTCCGGACATCAGGTATCCGGGTATACGTTCACAGCGAAAAAAGCTTTGAACAACGATAATACTCATACGAATTTATGAAGGTCCTTGTCGTCGGAACGGGATATTGGGGTCCGAACATCGTCCGGAACCTCGTGGAGTTCTCGGAAGTCGAGTGCATCGGCGTGTCGGATCTCGACCGGGCGAAGGCGGAGAAGATGGTCGCGCGATTCCCGCGGACACGCCTTGCGGGTCCGGCACCGGAGGCGTTCGGCGAAGGATACGATGCGGCCGTCATCGTCACGCCAGTCGACTCGCATGCGCCTTTAGCCGAAGCCGCGTTACGGGCGGGTCTGCACGTCCTCGTCGAGAAGCCGCTGACGCGGACGTCCGCCGACGCGGAACGCCTCATCGCGCTCGCGGAGGAGAAGAATCGCCGCCTCATGGTCGGGCACGTGTTCCATTACAAGCCGGAAGTCCGCGAACTGGTCCGCCTTGTCGAATCGGGAGAACTCGGCAACGTCCGGTACATGGATTCGGTACGCGTGAACCTCGGCCTGTTCCGTTCCGACGTCAACGTGATGTGGGACCTCGCGCCGCATGACCTTTCCATCTTCGAGGCCATCATGAAGCGCATGCCGGAACGCGTTTCCGCCATCGGCGCGTGCCATGTGCATCATCCGACGACGCCGCAGGAGACGATGGTGCTCATGACGCTGGACTACGGCGACGGATGCCTCGGCCATGTGCACGTGAACTGGTTCTCGCCGCTCAAGCAGCGGACCATGGTCATCGCCGGCGACAGGAAGATGGCGGTCTACGACGACATCAACCCGACGCATCCGATCAAGGTCTACGACCGCGGGACCTACGATCCAGCCACGGATACGCCGATGTATCCCGCCCTACGGACCGGCGAGACGGTCAGCCCGCACGTGAAGCAGGAGGAGCCGCTCCGTATCCAGCTGCGGGAATTCTTCGGGGCCATCGCCGAGGGGCGTGCACCGGCGACGGACGGCGCCGCAGGCCTCCGTGTGGTGAAGCTCCTCGAGGCGGGCATGCGGTCGCTCGCCGAGGACGGCCGGTTCGTGAACGTCGCCTAGACCCCTTGTCCGAGGGCCTGTTTTGCGCTAGGGTTTTCCTGCCATGACAATCCCGCTTTCGTACGTCTCGAAGGATTATGTGATACGCGGAAACCTGATCGATCTTATGGACGATCAGGCAGCATGGGATGCGGTCGACAAGCGCGTCCGAACGAGCGTCAGGAAGGGGAGGCGTATGGGCGTCCGCATCCGTCCTTTCGACACCACTACCGAGGAGCTCGACGTGCTCCGGTCGTTCACCCCGAACGACGATGATATCCCCGCGGTCTTCGAGGACCGCCATCACGCGTACGTCGCGATCGCGGAGGACACCGGGGAACGCCTCGGATGGATTCTGCTCGCGGGGGTCGGGCGTAAGCTCTTCATGCTCTGCCATGCCTCGACTCCGGAAGGAAAGCGGCGGCAGACGCCGAACCTGCTCCTGTGGCACGCTATCTCGACCTGGTGTGGCGGTCCGTATCTGACGCTCGACGTGGGCGCCTCGTATCGGCCGTCCCTGCAGGTCTACTTTCGGGGATTCCGTCAGCGGCCATACCCCATGGTCATGAAGCCCGCGGATTTTCCGATGGACCTCCGAATCACGCCGTTCGACACCGCGTCGTATGGGCTTGAGCCGCGGGATCCGAAGGAAGGGCGTCGTATCCTCGGCCACCTGTTCGGTACGGATGTGTTCACGGTGGTTCCGCGCGCGATGTACGCCATCGCGGCGTGCCTGCGCGAATACCGTGAACTCGGTCGACTCTCCGAAGACGACGAGGTCCTCATCTCCACGACGACCGGGACGCCGTACGTCTCGTCATGCGTCACGCGCGCCATCGAGGCGGTCTGTCGTTGGTCGCTCACGCCGTCCGAGAAGACGCGCGCCGTGCTCATGATCCACGAGTTCGGCTTCCTGAATCCGCATGCCGCCGCGCTCCGTCGTTTCTGCGATGAACGGGGCATCCCGCTCATCGAGGATCTGGCGTACGGATGGGGGAGCGCCGGGACAGGGACATGGGGAGACGTGCGCATCTACTCCGCGACGAAGACGTTTCCCCTGCAGTTCGGCGGTTTCCTCGTCGGGATGAGGATTCCGTTCCGTCGCCTATGGGATGTCCATGGCGCATCGGACCTCGGCAAGGAAGCGGAGACCCTCGCGACCTTCACGGCCGCTTGGTCCGACCTCGGGGTCGATCCGTTCACGTCCATCAAGGACGTACGTCGCGCGAACTGGGAGCGGTACGTCGAGAATCTCTCGTCCGTCCTGGATCCCTACGCTGACCTGCCTCCGGGCGTCATTCCCGGCGCGTTCCTTCTCAAGCTTAAGGATGAGGACGATATGCGACGCGTCTCCGCCTTCGTCCGCCGGTTCGGCATCGAGGTGGGCAACTGGTATCATCACGCCTCCATCTTCCTCCCGTGCCATCAGCGCATGACCCGACGTCACGTGGACTTCGTGTCCGGCGCCGTCCTCGCGAATTACCGCGAGGATTGCGGCATCCCGCACGTTTAGCCCTCCGCCCCGACCTTCGGGGTGTTTTTTGACGAGATGCGTGGAATTATGTAGAGTTTCGATGCTCATTCAAGGAGGTATCCTGATGCATCGAGGTGGGTATACATGCGGTGATGACGTCGACCTCGCGGAAGACGTCCATCCGAATTTTGTGGTGATGGGCAGCCGCGTGCGCATCCGCACCGGCACCATCCTCTTCGGGTCCGTGGGCCGTCCGCTGACCATCAGCGATGACGTGTACGTAAACGCGAAGTGTGTCCTGCATGGCGGGGCCGCGCAGCTCATCATCGGAAACCGCGTGACGCTCGCCGTCGGCGTGGCCATCCATACCGACTCGGGGCCGAACACGTCCCCGTTGCTGCAGAAGGATTTTCCCATCCTTGCAAAGGATGTAGCTATCGAAGACGACGTTTGGATCGGCGACTATGCCGTCATCCTTCCGGGCGTGACGATCGGTCACGGATCGGTTATCGGCGCCGGCACCATCGTACGACGATCCGTCTTGGCGCATACGGTCGTCGTAGGGAATCCCCAGAAGATCCTTCGGATCCTCGAACACGCGAAACTCAAATGCTATGCCTGTACCCCTCCTTGACCTGAAGCGTGACGTCGTCGCGCACCGTGACGAATACCTGTCCGCCATTGCCCGTGTCGTCGACTCGGGCACTTTCATACTCGGACCGGAAGTCGAAGCGTTCGAAGCGGCCTTCGCGTCGTTCCTCGGGGCGAAGCATTGCGTCTGCGTGAACAACGGGACGTCGGCCCTGTACGCGGCGTACCTCGCCCTCGGCATCGGCCCCGGCGACGAGGTCATCGTTCCGGCCAACACCTTCATCGCGACCGCCGAGGCCGCATCCATGACGGGCGCGACGCCGGTCTTCGTCGACATCGATTCCGCGACGCATCATCTCGACGTACAGGACCTCGATCGCGTCGTCACGCCACGGACCAAGGTCGTGGCCGTGGTCCACCTCTTCGGCATGGCCGCCGACGTCGCGGTCGTGAAGGCGTGGGCCGACCCGCGCGGCATTGTCGTGGTCGAGGACACGGCGCAGGCGCATGGTGCGATTCTCGCGGATGGACAGAAGGCCGGCACGGCCGGAGCTATCGGTTGTTTCAGTTTTTATCCCACCAAGAACCTCGGGGCCTTCGGCGAGGGGGGTGCGGCGGTCACGGACGACGACGCGCTCGCAGAGCGTCTCCGCGCCATCCGCGCGCATGGCGCGACGACCCAGAACCGACATGAGACGTTCGGGACGAACCTCCGCATGGAGGCGTTCCAGGGTGCCTTGCTCGGCGTGCGCCTCCTGCGACTCGCCGCGGCTGCGGAACGACGTCGGTCGATTGCGGCACGTTATCGCGCCGGACTCGCGGGAATTCCTGTCGCGCTGCCTCCTGACGTCGGCGCGCGTCACGTCTTCCATCTCTTCGTCGTCACGACCGACCGACGCGACGCGTTGAAGGAGCATCTTGCGTCACGCGGTATCGGGAGCGCTATTCATTACCCGACCGCATGCCCGGACCAGCCCGTGTACGCCTCCCGTGGCATCGCCGGGACCTGCCCGAACGCGACCGCCGCCGCTGCGAGAATCCTGTCCCTGCCGATGTTCGCCGAGATGACGGACGTGGAGGTGGACGAGGTCATCGATGGCGTCCGGTCGTTTTTCCTCGCGTAAGCCCATGGAGAAGATCGTCTGCTCGGTCCCTATCCTGACGCTGAACGCAAAAGCGCATCTTGAACGTCTGCTCCCCCTCGTCGTCCCGTTTTTTGACGACGTGTTCATCATGGACGGGAACAGCACGGACGGCACGCAGGAATTCGCGCGGTCGCTCGGCGTGCGCGTCGAGCGACAGTTCGAGACGGATGAGCCGGACCAGCGCATCACGGATTTCCGCGCGATGCGCCTCCGACTATGGTCCAAGGCGAGGCATGACTGGCTGTTTCTCCTCGATGCGGACGAGGAGCCGAGGCCTGAGGCCATCGACCTCGTGCGCCGCGTGGTCGAGGAAAACGAAACGTCGAGGGCCCACCGCGTCCTCCGTCTCGTGCGCCTGCCGGACGGTCGCGTCGTGAAGCATGCGCTGTTCTATCCATTTTGGTATCCAAACCTGTTTTCGCTGAAGAGCGGCGTCACCCTCGCGGAACGCGCGGTCCACGAGCGGCTCGTGTTCCCCGAGGGCGTGACCGTCGTCGACGACCAGGTCGCCATCATCGATCCGCAGCCGTCCGCGCGGGAGTGGCGTGCTCGCCAGCTTCAGTACCTTCCGCTCGAGGCCGCGAGCATGAGCGACGCGTCGTGGGCGTATCTCTGGCGGTGGGTCATCGTGTACAACCTCCGAAGTTTTCTTGGACAATGCCTCCGTGCGGTCCGTGCGACAATCACGGGTTGGGTCCGGCACGAGACGTCATTGCCCTGGTCGTACAACGTCGTCTTCCTCGAATACCGCCTCCAGAGCATGTGGTGGAATGGGCGTGCGTGGGCACGACTGCGGAAGAAGCGGCGGAGCGCCTGATATGTGCGGCATCGCAGGATATGTCGGGAACGGTTCGCGCGAGGCGTTGCGTCGCATGGGCGAGGCAATCGCGCGTCGAGGCCCGGACGACCACGGGACGCATGAGGCGCCGGGCGTCGGTTTCGCGTTCCGCCGGCTGTCCATCATCGACGTCGAGGGTGGTCATCAGCCGATATCGAACGAGGACGCGTCCGTCTGGGTGATGCTGAACGGCGAGATCTACGGGTTCGCGTCCCTGCGCGATGAGCTCATCCGGTCCGGGCATCGGTTCCGTACGCGGACGGACACGGAAGTCGTCGTGCACGCGTACGAGGAATGGGGAGACGCCTGTTTCGGGCGGTTGGAAGGGATGTTCGCCCTGGCCATCTGGGATGCGCATGCCCAACGCCTCGTCCTCGCGCGTGACCGGCTGGGCAAGAAGCCCCTGCATTGGACGACGCGGAACGGGACTATCTGGTTCGCCTCGGAACTCAAGGCGTTGCTTGCGGCGGGTATCGTCGATCGGGATATCGACCCCGTGTCCCTCGGCCTGTATTTCCGGACGGATGCGGTGCCGACGCCGCGGACCATCTTCCGTGGCGTCTCGAAGATGGAACCCGCGACGGCTATGGCTTGGCGGAACGGAGAGGTGGAACGGACGTGGTCGTTCTGGCGATGTCCCTTGGATGTCATGACCGACCCTTCCCCAAAGGATGTTGTCGCGGGCCTAGGTGCATGCGTCGACGGTGCTGTGCGGGAGCGCCTCGTTTCGGACGTGCCGCTCGGACTCTTCCTGTCCGGAGGCCTCGATTCCGCCGTGGTCGCCGAGAGCGCGAGCCGGCAGTCATCCACGCCGCTCAAGGCGTTCACTGTCGGGTTCGACGAGGCATCGCACGACGAGACGCCCATCGCACGTATGGTCGCGAAGGCGCTCGGGCTCGATCATCACGTCGAGACGCTGACGGCAGGGGATGCGCTCCTCATGCTGGACGAGGCGATTCGCGTCCTCGACGAGCCGCTCGCGGACCCATCCATCCTGCCGCAACTCCTCCTTTCTCGGTTCACACGTCGTCATGTGACGGTCGCGTTGTCCGGCGACGGGGGTGATGAGCTCCTGCTCGGCTATCAGCATATTCCGGCCCATGTCTGGACGCGTCGTCTCGTGCGGCTTCCCCTCTCGATCCGATCCGTCGCCGCGTCGCTTCTCGCCTCGGTCCCAGCAGGGGGAGGTTATTTCAGTGCTGGCTTCAAGGCTCAGCGCCTCGCCCGAGGTATCGCCATCGACGATCCGTGGACTCGCGATACAGCTTGGCGCGGTGCATTCACGGCCGACGGCCTTACGTCGATTCTCGCACCTGACGTCGCGTCCGCCGCATTCGTCGGCACAGCGGAGACAACCCTGGCGTTACGCGCCGATGAGGCCGTATCGGACCCGTCGGATGAGCAGGACGATTTTTGGAAGCGGTGGACATGGGCCTATCTCCGGACGTTCCTCATGGACGACGTGATGGTGAAGGTGGATCGCGCGACCATGTGGTACGCCCTTGAGGCGCGCGCGCCGCTCCTGGACCGCGCGGTCGTCGAATACCTCCTGAAACTTCCACCGTCGTTCAAACTGGGCCGATGGTCCGGCAAGCGACTCTTCAAGGATCTCCTTCGTGGCAAGGTCCCGGACGCGGTCCTTCGCCGTCCAAAGCACGGGTTCGGCGTCCCGGTCTCGGACTGGCTCCGTGGTCCGCTCGCGGCCCGACTCGCAGACCTCACCTCGCCGGACTTCCTTCGCGAACAGGGGCTGTTCGACGCCGACGCCGTCGGCCGTCTTGTCGCGGAACATAGCGCAAAACGGGTCGATCGGCGGAAGGAATTATGGGCTTTACTGATGTTTCAGCTGTGGTACCGTAGGTGGATGATGCGCGACACATCTGAACGCCTTTGATATGCAGGAGAAACATGGCGAATGGGCGTGGCAGTGGGCGAATTTCCCGGACGTGGATGAGTGGCTGTTTTCGGATTGGATCGCGCCCGTGACCCTGGAGGATTTTCGCGGGAAGCGCGTCCTCGACGCAGGATGCGGGGGTGGGCAGTATCTCTCGCTCATCGCGCCGTACGCGCGTGAGGCGATCGGCGTGGACCTGAACACCGCGCATATCGCCGCGGAGCGCAATCGCGTCCACCCGAACGTGCGCACGGTCGAGGGCGACATCGCGCTTGCCTCGTTCCCGGAGACGTTCGATCTCGTCTACTGCATCGGCGTCATCCACCACACGGACGATCCAGACGCGACGTTCCGGAACCTCGCGGCACAGACGGCACAAGGCGGCCGCACGGTCGTATGGGCGTATTCCCACGAAGGGAATTTCTTGAACCGCACCCTGGTCGAAGGCGTGAAGCGCCTGTTCGTCCTCCGTCTGCCGAAAGGCGTCGTCCGCGCCATCGCGTACGTCCTCGCGACGCTGATGTATCTCCCGATCTACACGCTCTATCTGTTGCCGCTCCCGTGGCTTCCATACTACGAGTATTTCCGGAATTGGAGGAAGCTGACGTATCGCATGAATATCCTGAATGTGTTCGATAAGCTGAATGCCCCGCAAACGCATTTCATCACGCGCGACCGCATCGAGCGCTGGTTCGTCGAGAACGGGTATCGCGACATCCGTATCCTTCCGTATCGCGGCGTGAGCTGGCACGGGGACGGCGTGAAGGTATGACGGAGACGACGAACCTTGCGAGGAAGCGCGTCGTGCTGCTGAACCCGCCCGGATCGCGGAAGTACTTCCGTGACTATTTCTGCACGCTCGTCTCCAAGGCGCGATACTACTACCATCCGGTCGACCTCATCTACCTCTCCGGCATCCTCGACCGCGCCGGGTGGTATGTCGAATGCGTGGATGCCATCGCCGAAGGATTGACGCCTGAACAGACAGCGGCCCGCGTCGAACGATGCGCGCCGGACCTTGTCGTCTACCTCATCGCCTCGCCGTCCTACGACGAAGACGTCCCGTTCCTGACGATGCTGAAGGGACGCGTCCCGCAAGCGACGTTCGTGGGCTCGGGCGACATCTATCGCGAGCTGCGCGAACGCGCGTTGGAGTTGCATTCGTTTTGCGACGCGGTCCTCACGGATTTCTCGACGTCGGATTTGACGGACTGGCTCTCGCGGACCGAGGACACGCTCGTCCGGAACGTCATCTACCGCGCGGCGGACGGACGTATCCTCGCGGGCGAGGAGACACATGGCCGTGGCGCGTACCATCTGCCCGTCCCGCGTTGGGACCTGTGGCCGCTCGACCGGTACATCTTCGCGTTCGCGCGTCATCGCCGGTGGGCGACTGTCCTCACGGATTTCGGGTGCCCGTTCTCCTGCCTGTTCTGCCCCATGAGCACGACGGGATACAAGCTGCGCGACATCGACACGGTCATCGACGAAATACGTCTCCTTCGGAGCCTCGGTATCCGCGAGATCTTCTTCCGCGACCAGACGTTCGGCGTGGACCGCGTGCGGACGCAGGAGCTGCTGCGCCGCATCCGCGAGGAGTTCCCGGGCCTGTCATGGACCTGCTGGTCCCGCGTGGATCTCGTGACGGCGGATTTCCTGAAGTCCATCGTTGAGGCGGGGTGCCACACCATCATGTTCGGCATCGAATCCTCCAACGAGGACGTGCTGAAGCAGTACAAGAAGAACACGCGGCGTCAGCAGATGGAACAAGCATTGCGTATGTGCGAGGACGTGGGGCTTCGCACCGTCGGGACGTTCGTCATCGGCCTGCCCGGCGAGAGCAAGAAGTCCATCCTCCGGACCATCGAGTACGCCCGCGACATCCCGCTCGACTTCGCGTCGTTCAACATCGCGACCCCGCGGTTCGGCTCGACCTTCCGCCGTCTGATGAAGGAACAGGGCGCGGTCGACCTGGACCGCATGACGTACGATTCCTCGAAATCGTCGCCGACGTGGACCGGGGACGCGGGGACCGATACGCTGTCCAACAAGGAAATCTTCCGGCTGCAACAGCGCGCCATCCGGCGTTTCTATCTCCGTCCCTCCTACCTGTTACGCCGCCTGCGCCGCATCCGTAGCGCGTATGAGCTGTACGCGCAGGTCCGCGAAGGGTGGGACCTCCTGATATCCTGAACCTATGGCACGAGACATCAGCATCATCATCCCGGCCTTCGACGAAGCGGAAGGCATCGTCCCGACCATCGAGCGCGTGAAGGCCGTCGCGTCCGCGAACGGCTGGGACGCCGAGATCATCGTCGTGGACGACGGGAGCACGGACGAGACCTGGGCACGTGCGGCGTCTGTCGGTGCCCGTGTCATCCGGAATCCGGTGAATGGGGGATACGGCCTATCGCTACGGCGCGGCATCATGGCCGCGGAGTCCGATATCGTCGCCATCACGGACGCGGACGGGACCTATCCGGTCGAGGACCTGCCGAAACTGTTCGTGTCTGTCCGCGACGGCGTGGATATGGCCGTCGGCGCGCGGCAGGGCAAGGAATACCGAAAGGGACGCTTCAAGAACCCGGCGCGCGCCATATTCCGCATCATCGCGGAGTTCGTGGCCGGTCGGAAGATCCCGGACATCAATTCGGGTCTGCGCGTCATGCGCCGGGACACGCTCCTGCCGTACCTGCCGCAGACATGCCTCGGCTTCTCCTTCACGACGTCCATCACGCTCATCCTGATGCTGAACGGACACTTCGTCACATACCGGCCCATCGCCTACGCGCCACGCGTCGGGTCGTCAAAGGTCCGGCATGTCCGTGACACGCTCCGGACCGCGCAGATCATGACGTCCATCATCGCGACGCATAATCCCATCAAGCTCGCCATCATCGTGGATATGGTCGCGGTCGTCGCGATTCTCCTCGCGTTCCTCGCCGCCTGGATATTCCCGCTGGCCTCGGCCATCCCGGTCGTCGTGGCAGGAGGTCTCATCGCGACGCTGCCGGTCGTCTTCATGCTCGGATGTCTCGGCGAGGTCATCCGCATCCAACGCCTCCGATGATGCATTTCCGATTGCCGTCCCTCCGACGGTCCTTGTTCTGGCCCAGTCTCGCCGCGTTCCTCCTCGCCGCGGGGTTCGTCATCGTTCAACCTGGGTCCATCGCGAAGGATGCAGGGGAGTATGACCGGCTCGCGGAGTCCGTCCTTCGAGGTCGGTATGAGCTGGACGGTGCGCCGAGCATGCTCCGCGAACCCGGCTACCCGGTCTTCCGTGCGGCCGTCAAAGTGTTCAATGATCATCCGGCGTCTATCCTTTGGATACAATCGTTGCTCTTTGCTTTTTCCGTCGTTCTCGTCGGCAGCGCGTCCCGTCGTCTGATGCCGGAGGCGGGGAGCCTTCCTGCATGGGCCGCCGCCTGCTCCTATGGCCTCGCCGTCTACGCGTCGCGACATCTCCTCGAGATCCTGACGGCCTTCCTCCTCTCGCTCGTCGGCTGGCTGTTCATCCGCGCCACGGAGACGGAGGCGCGTCCGACCTGGCGATGGCTGCTCGTCGTCGCGAGCGCTGCGTTGCTGTTCACGCGATTCTCGTTCATCTTCGTCCCGGTCACGCTGTTCGTATGCCTCGCGGTCCTTGAGGCGCGACGCCTGCGGGCTTGGAAGAAGCCCCTTGTCTCCGCCGCCGTCTCGATGGCGACCGTCGGCCTGCTGCTCGCGCCGTGGGTCGTCCGCAACGGCATGACGTTCGGAAGTTGGGGTGTCGCGGGCCGCACGGGCATCCAGATCGCGGCTCGGGCGTATAAGGCCGAGGCGTCCTGGTCGCGGTTCGGCGCGAGCGCATCGTCGGTCTTCGTCGGACGGACATGGCTCGCGACGCTGGTGCCTGGCGCCTCGCCCATCTTCCTCGAACAATGGAAGGATGTGTGGGCACGCGTCGCGGAGACGCGGTCCCGGGCGGATTCGGATCAGGCGGCGGACGCACTCCTGAAGGCGGAATCGATGGCGCGCATCCTCGCGACGCCCGGGACGTTCTTCCGCGCAGGACTCTGGTCCGCGGTCGACACCGGCCGTCTCCTCGCGCTTCCATCGCCCATGTCGCCGGAGTTCTCCATCGAAAGCATGTTCATCGCGCAATCCGAGGCGGGGACCGTGACGTGGAAGCATCTCGCCGTCGCGGCGTTCGCGTTCCTCCTACAGCTGCTCTGGTGGATCGGTATCGCGGCCGGCACCGTCGTTGGGTTCCGCAGGTTCGGGTTCCGCTTCGTCCCGGGTATCCTTCTGTTCGCGACCGTCGCGGCGCATCTGCCCGCGGACGATATCGTCCGCTATGCCGCGCCGATCTATCCGTGGATTGCTTTCATATTCATAATGCCGATTATTTTGAAGTCAGGTACATGGGATGCTAACGTTAATCGATTTAATGAAGAAGGCGTCTCTCGCCCCATGTACAAACGTTCAATTGATTCGAATCTCATAGAGGCGGCAAATTTGGCGTATCACGAAGCGGAGGCCGGTCTGTATGACGCCTCACATCCAGAGATCATCTGGTGCGAACGATTGCATTGGGATGATTTCGCGGTGCGACACGTCGATTCAAGACCACGTCCCATTTCCATACTGGACATCGGCGCAGGGACCGGATTTGTCGGATCGGTCTTGAAGGGTCATCTCCATCAAGGTGATCGATACGTCGCAACCGACATTTCGCCGGAGATGTTGGAGATTTTGAAGAAGAACCTCGAGGGATGTCCGTGCGATGTCACGACGGCAATCGCATCTGCGGATCGTCTCCCTTCCCCGGAGCGAGCTTTCGACATTGTCGTGGTGAACAGCGCGATGCATCATTTTCCCGACCCGGAGAAGTGCTTGGAGGAGGCGGCCCGTGTCACGAAGCCTGGTGGCATCGTCGTGGTGATGCATGAACCGAATCTCGCGTTCGCGTCGTCTCCCTTTTCGAGACTCGTCGCGAGTCTCAGCTCCGTGATTGCGGCCCGCATCGACGTGCGGAAGGGGAATGCGGTGCGTCCGGATTACACGTCCGTATTCGCGCACGTGAACGATCGCCTCATGTCCGGCGGATTCATCACGGAACCGCTGTCGCGACCTGAAATCCAAGGACTGGTGGACGTCCATTCCCCGACGGCGCGCGGCCGTTATGAGGCTGTCGGTTTCGATGTGCGGACATGGCTCGCAGGAGCGCTTTCGGGATGGAAACTAGTCCGTTTCGAAACGTACAATCATCTCGGGAAGCTGGATCCCAACGCGTTCACGTGGCGCCGTGTCATCGAACGCGTCCTTGGGACATTCCGGCCCAGGAAAGGTTCGTTGTTTTCGTTCATCGCGAGGAAACCGGGGAGATGCAACGTGTTCATGACGTGCGACACCTATCTGCCGGACATCGGCGGCGCGGAGATCCACGTATTCGAGCTGCAGAAACGTCTGAGGGAAATGGGTCACAGCGTCACGCTGTTCGTGACGAACCCGAAGCCATCGACAGAAGACGAGAGATATCCCGTCATCCGCGAACAATGGTCGCTGTCACGCACGCCCCGTCTGCTCCGGCGGATTTGGATCGCCTCGAAAGACGCCGAAATCTACCATTCGCATTATTGCCACAAGCTCGCCATGCTGACGGGCGTCGTCGCACGCGTCCGCCGCAAACCTTTCTTCATCACGTTGCACGGTCTCGGCATCCTGGATCATCCGGGGACGCCTTGGATCTACGACAAGGCCCACAGGTTCTACCGGTGGACTTCGTTGCATCTTGCGACCGGAATCATTTCGACGAGCGAGGATCTGGCGATGGTCTGTAGGCGGTATCTTCCAGATGAACGGATCCATGTCATCCCGAACGGATTGGACACGTCCGCATTCGATCCGTCCCGCATCGTACCTTCTGCGGATCCGCGGTTCTCGGACGCGTCACCTCTTATCCTCACAGTGCGTCGTCTCGTCCCGAAGAACGGCATCCATTACGCCGTTTCCGCGATGCCCCATCTCCTCCGAAGATATCCGAAGGCGAAACTCGTCATGGTCGGCGACGGGAGGATGCGGGAAGCGATTCAGGAACGGGCGCGGAGGCTTGGTGTCGAACATGCGTGCGTGTTTCTCGGGTCCGTCCCGAATCGCGAAATCGCGCCAATCGCCATGCGTGCGGACGTCGTACTCTTCCCCTCGACGGCGGAATCGACGAGCATCGCCTGCGCGGAGATGATGTCCCTCGGCAAGCGCATCGTCGCGAGCCGTGTGGGCGGCCTGATCGAATTGCTCGGCACCGACGAGGAACGCGGTTGGTTGATGAAACTGGTTCCTTGGGAGTCCTGCGACTACGATGCGCCAGACGAATTGCCCGAAGACAGGTATCGTGCGCTGGCGGATCGCGTCATGGATGCCTACACGTCGTCGGAAGGAACCCGGAAGACGGACGCGGCTCGTCGATATGCAATGGAGGAGTTGGACTGGTCCGTCATCGTCAGGAAGACCTTGGAGACGTATCGGTCTTTCCTTGCGGATAGCTGAACGGAAGACTCATGAAGCGCGTCGCGGTCCGTGAGAGGACCGCGCCCCACGCGCCGAGGAACGGGATGAAGAGGAGGTTGGTCCCGATCTGCAGGACCGTGTTCGCCATGTAGAAGGTCCAGAGGGAGCGGATGCGGTCGTGCGCCTGGAAGTAGTTCACGCCGACGATGGACGCGAGGCCGACGAGGCCGGTCGCGTAGACGATGGAGGGCAGGACCTGGCTCGCGTACTGCGGGAAGAGCCACGGCAGGACGAACGGCGCGGCCACGGCATACGCGGCGGCCGCGAAGCCCGCGAGCCCGAAGACCGTCCAGAAGTGGCGGCGTGTCGCGCGGACGAGGGAACGCGTCTCGTCGCGTCGCGAGAACCGGCGGAGCATCAGGCCTGTTATCGAGTTGATGAAGTCCTTGATCTGTTCCGGGATAAGCATGGCCACGCTGTAGTTGGCGAGCGTGCCGTAGCCGAAGAAGCGCTGGAGCAGGATTTGGTCGAGCTGGTATGCGATGGTCTGGAAAGCGCCGATGGCCGAGAGATGCGAGCCGAGCCGGAGATGCCCTTTGCCTTGGCTGCCGGCCGGTAGGGCGAGGACCTCGCGGAGGGTGTATGCGCCGCGGATGAGGATGTCGAACCCGAAGTACGCGAGGGTGATGGTGAGCAGGCCGCGGGCGTTCAGGATGACCGCGAAGAAGCACGCGGCGAACAGGATGTTGTTCACGACCGCGAGCACGACGAGCTTGCGGACGTGTTCCTTGCCGGTCAGGATGGGGCCGTACATCCCGCACAGCGAATAGATGGGGAACGCGACCGCGGCCACGAGGATGCCGAGGGCGACCGTCGTCTCTCCGTGGAGATGGCGTTCGAGCGCGGCGAGGACAAGGAGGACGGAGCCGAGCGGGGAGACGAGGGCGATGCGCTTGAGCGCGGCGCGGACGATGCCGTAGTCACCCTTCGCCACGCCGCGGATGACGCTCGCGTTGAGGCCCGACATCGAGAAGATGCCGGCGATGCCGAACATCGCGAGGACGTAGCGGAATTCGCCGAGCGTCTCGCGCGGGAGCCAGCGCGCCATGAGGAACGTCGTGGCGACGCCGCGTACGACCGCACTTAGGTGCCCGAACGACATCAATGTCAATGAGCGTCCGTAGAAGCGGACGTCGAGATGCAGGAGGGCCGTGAGCCGCGTGGCGGCGCGTCCGGCGAGTTGACGGAGACGCATGACGGAAGGTAGCGTACAATCGTTTCAACCATTCGCACAATGACCGACGAGAATAAGGCGTTCTATCGCAAGCACGCGGATACGATCTGGGCCAAGAGGTTCGACGCGCCCGATCCCATCCGCCGACACGCGCACCGCACGCAGTACGCCGCGCTCATCGACACGCTCGGCAAGGGGAGTGTCCTTGACGCCGGTTGCGGCGAAGGTGTCATCCCCATCCTGCTCGCGGAACGCGGCAGGGCGTCTGTCGGCGTGGACCTCTCGGAACCGAACATCGCCGCGGCGCGTGCGCTCGCGGCCGGACGCGGCCTCGCGCATCTCGCGACGTTCGAGGTCGGCGACGCCGAGCGTCTCCCGTTCGCCGACCGGTCGTTCGACACGGTCGTCTCGTCGCATGTGCTCGAGCATCTCCCGGATTTCGACGCCGGGTTCCGCGAACTGTGCCGCGTCGCCCGTCGCCGCGTCGTGGTCGCACTCCCGACCTGTCTCAATCTGTCGGCGGCCGCGCTCCTCGGAGGCGATCACGGGTATTGGAAGTTCTCGAAGCGTTCGTTCCTCGCGTTGCCGTGGGGCCTCCTGCGCATCATCGGCCATCTCTTCGGCGAAGGCGTGCAGGAAGGATACGCAGGTCGCGACGACCTACCGCACGTCTGGCGTTACCCATGGGTGATGCGACGATGTCTCCGTCATCCGGAGTTCGTCATGACGTCCTTCCGCGCGTCCACGTTCGTCCTCCCGTACGCCACATGGTCGCTCCCGTTCGTCCGTTGGCTCGAGCGGTATCGGAGCGCCCCGTTCCTGCGGAATTTCGGGTATGGGAGCATCGCTGTCCTTGAGAGGAAAGACCCTTGCCAGGAGGGGAAACTTCCCGTAGGGTAGGGGGACAAAAACGTATGACGCGGATCGCCATCATGGGCACAGGGATGGTCGGCGGGGCGCTTGCCCGCTATTTTCGGACCCAGCACGTCGAGCCGGCCCTGTACGACCCCCCGAAGGGACATGACGACACGTCCGCCCTCGCGGATGCGGACGTGATTTTCGTCGCGGTGCCGACGCCGTACTATTTGGACGGTTCGGGCTTCGACGAGTCGTTCCTTCGCGCTGCGCTCGATGCCATCCCGGGCGAGAGCAAGACCGTCGTCCTCAAGTCCACCATCCTCCCCGGGACGACCGGGCGGTTCCAAGCGCTGTATCCCCGGCATCGCATCCTCTTCAATCCGGAATTCCTGACCGAGACCACGGTCGACCGCGACATGCAGAACCCGAACCGGCAGATCGTCGGGTTCACGCCCGAGAGCCGCCGCGACGCGGAGCTCGTCATGGGGCTCCTGCCGCGCGCGCCGTTCGAGAAGATCGTCCCGGCAAAGGCCGCGGAGCTCGTGAAGTATTTCGGCAACGCGTTCTACGCCCTCAAGGTCACGTTCGCGAACCAGATGCACGACGTGTGCGCGAAGCTCGACGTGGACTACGACGCCGTGAAGGAATGCGCCAAGGCCGAACCGTGGATCGGGACGCATCATCTCGAGATTTTCCATAAGGGCTATCGCGGATACGGCGGGAAGTGCCTGCCCAAGGACACGCGGTCCATCATCCAGCTCGGCGAGTCGTTTGACGTCGACCTCTCCGTCCTCAAAGCGGCCGAGGCGTATAATAACGCGCTCCAGACCTCCCAGGGCATCGACATACAGTGGGAGGAGGGAAGCCCACGGAAAGAACGTCAATCAGATTGTCATTCCCGTGAAGACGGGAATCCAGAACTGTCTCCGAAATCGGATGGATTCCCGCCTGCGCGGGAATGACAGAACATATGTCCCTGTATCTCATCCCCGGCGGTGCCGGATTCATCGGCAGCAACATCGCGGAAGCGCTCCTCAAGGAGGGTCATCGCGTGCGCATCCTCGACAACTTCTCGACCGGGAAGCGCTCGAACGTGCCCGCGGACGCGGAGCTGTTCGAACTGGACTTCACGGATCTCGCCTCCATTCGTCCCGCGTTCGAGGGCGTGGATGGCGTGTTCCTCACGGGCGCCTTGCCGCGTATCCCGTATTCCATCGACCACCCGGTCGAGTCCGCGCAGGCGAACGTCTTCGGCACGCTCAATGTCCTGGTCGCGGCGCGCGACGCCAAGGTGAAGCGGGTCGTGTATTCCGCGTCGTCGTCCGCGTACGGCGGGCAGGAGACGTTGCCGCTCCATCCGGACATGCCGGCGAACCCGCTGAACCCGTACGCCCTGCATAAGTACATCGGGGAGAAGAACGCGGAGCACTTCGCCAAGTTCTACGGCCTCGAGACCGTCTCGTTGCGGTATTTCAACGTCTATGGCCCGCGCATGGCGGACGAGGGTGCCTACGTCACGGTCATCTCGCATTTCGTGCGCCAGAAGAAAGCCGGCGCGTCGCTGACCGTCCATGGCGACGGGGAACAGACACGTGACTTTACGCATGTCGCGGACGTGGTGCGCGCGAACATGCTCGCGATGGCATCGCCGAGGGTCGGGAAGGGCGAGGTCGTGAACGTCGGTGCCGGGCAGAATTTTTCCATCAATCACATCGCGGCCATCGTGGGCGGTCCCGTCGAATATCATCCGGGCCGCGTGGGCGAAGCGCGCCACACCCGCGCGGACATCACGCGGACGAAGGAGCTGCTCGAGTGGGAGCCGACCGTCGAATTCGAGGAGGGACTCCGGGAGTATCTTCGGTCACAGGGCATTGAGCCGGGGGGATGACGGAGAGCGCGTAGGGGCGCATGGTAATGCGCCTCGGGTCGATATCAGAAAGGGCGCATTACCATGCGCCCCTACAGGAATCCAAGTTTTTTCGTCTATGTCCCTTTCCTTCGCAGCACGATGCCGACGGTTCGCAGGAGGATGGCGATGTCCAAGAAGAGGGATCGGTGTTTGATGTAATAGAGGTCGTACTGGAGCTTCTGGAGATTGTCCTCGACCGTGCCTGCATAGGGGAACTTGATCTGCGCCCATCCGGTGAGGCCGGGTCGCGTGAGGTGGCGGAGAGCATAGTACGGCATCTGTAGCACAAGCGCTTCGACGAACTCGGGACGTTCAGGTCGCGGGCCGATGAGGGACATCTCGCCCTTAAGCACGTTCCAGATCTGCGGGAGCTCGTCGATGCGCGTCTTGCGGAGGAACGCGCCGACGCGGGTGATGCGCGGGTCGCTCTCCGTGGCCCATTGGGGCTGCCCGTCCGCCTCCGCATCTTGCCGCATCGTCCTGTATTTCCAGATGCGGAACGGCTTTCCCATCTTGCCGACGCGGACCTGCGAGTAGAGCACGGAGCCTTTGGACGAAAGCTTGATGGCGAGCGCGACGAACGGATAGCAGGCGAGCGCGACGAGGCCGATGGGGACGGCGAGGATGATGTCGACGATGCGTTTCATGGTCTCGTACCACGTCTTTTCGTTCTCGCGGAGGTGCTCGAGGAACCAGGTTTCGGAGACGTATTCAAGCGGCACACGGCCGGTCAGCGCCTCTTCGAGGGCCGTGCGGTCCACGAGTTCGACCGGGGTGAAGATGGTTCGGTACAGCGCATCGCGCAGCTTCGGCACGTCGTCCGGTCGATGGCCCAGCAGGATGGTATGGATGCGATGCTCCACGATGATGCGGTCGAGAGAATCTACCGAGAGGTGCCACGTGATACGTTCGTCGTCGAAGCGCGTGCCCGGGTAGGTCTCCACCACGGCGGCGAGTTCGAGACCGCTGGACGAACGTTCGAGGAGCAAGCGCGCCTTGGCCGCATCCGCGCCGGAGCCGACGAACAGGACACGGTTCCGGAATATCGAATTGGTCAGGAACCGGTTGTAGGCGAGGCGCCAGCCGTAGCCAAGCAAGAGCACGATCGCGAAATAGAGGAAGAGGTTGGTGCGCGGCTCGATGCCGAAGACCGGCACGAGATAGAAGAAGGCAAGCGCGACCGCGAGGTTGGCGATCATCCCCTCCAGATACAGCCGGAAGAAGTGGACGCCGTTCTTGAGGACGTTCAGGTCGTACAGCCCCGCGATGTAGGAACCGACAATCCAAAGTAGGCTGACGATGCCGAAGGGGATGGCATGGAAGTCCCAGATGCGCCGCTCCACCACGCCGTAGCGCAACAGTAATGTCAGCAGGAGGGACGCCTGGAAGATAAGGAGGTCGCCCGTGACGAGCACGAGGCGTTTGACCCGCAGGCCGGATCGGAACATATCGCGGCCATCCTGGCATGAAATCGTGGTTTTGGGTAGGGGGGAGGCGGTCGCGTGAGCCGCGGTCGCGTGTTAGAATCGTCCGATATGGCATCAGTCGTGTCGCGTGCGATCGAGACGCTGCATCGGGAGTGGTACTCGGTCTTCAAGTTCCTCGTGGTTGGTGGGACGACCGTCGGGATGAAACTCGGCCTCTATGCGCTCCTCTCGCGCGTGTTTTGGACTGGCGGGCCGAGATGGGTCGAGAATATCCTCGCGCTGTCCGTCGCCACCATCTTCAACTACCTGTTCCATCGCCACTGGACGTTCAGCCATCTTGCCGCCGCGCCCGGGTCGACGGCGCGGTACCTCATCGTCCTCGTCTTCGGCAACGCGCTGGACGCCTCGTTGTTCTATGTCGGTCACGAGATCTTCCGGCTCTATGACTTTTTCCTGATCATCGGCATCAGTGCGATCATCCCGTTCTTCACGTTCGTCATCCATCGGGTCTTCACGTTCCATCCGGACCCCTACCGACGTAAGCCGGACGTGGTACAATCGGCCTGACATATGTCCGAACAGATTTTCGAGCGGCGCAACGTCTTGGTCACGGGAGGAGCGGGTTTCATCGGCTCCTATCTCTGCGACCGCCTCGTGAAAGACGCGAACGTCATCTGCGTCGACAACTTCATCACGAGCAACGAGGCGAACATCGACCACCTCCTGCAGGACCCGCACTTCGAGTTCATCAACCACGACATCACGGGGCCTATCGACCCGCTCGCGTTCCCCGAGCTCGAGCGCTTCAAGGTCCGATTTCAGGGCATTCAGGAGATCTATCACCTCGCGTGCCCCATCTCGAAGCGGCATTTCGACGACTTCAAGATCGCGACCATCCTCACCAACTCCATCGGCGTCAAGAACGTGCTCGATCTCGCGGTCGCACATCACGCGAAGGTGCTCTACGCCTCGTCGAGCGTCCTCTATGGGCTGCGCGTGAACGGCGAGCATGCGCGCGAGACCGACGCCTGCCGGCTGGACCATCTCACGACGCGCGGCGCCTATGACGAGGGGAAGCGCTTCTCCGAAGCCATCCTCCAGACCTACGCCGACGTATACGGCTTCGACGTGAAGATTGCACGCATCTTCCGCACATACGGGCCGCGGATGAAGATCTTCGACGGCAACCTGATGCCCGACATGGTCCTGAACGCCATCGAGAACCGCGACGTGGTGCTGACCGGCGACGAGGAGTCGCGCGTCGCGCCGACCTTCGTGAGCGACATCGTGGACGGCCTCATCCGGCTCATGGCGACGCCCATCGACGTCACGCTCATGAACCTGGGGTCCGACACGGACTACCGCCTCGTCTCCGTCGCGCAGAAGATCATCGAGATCACGGGCTCGTCCTCGCGCATCCGCTTCGAGCCGCCCGGTCCCTACGCGACCGAGGCGCCTATGCCCGACATCACGCGAGCACGGGAGATTCTCGGATGGATTCCGCTGGTCCGCCTCGACGACGGCCTGCGGAAGATGATCGAATACGCCAAATCGCATCGACACCTCATCACTTTCTGATATGCCTGACCTTCCGATTTTCGATAAGCCGAACATCCTCGTCACGGGCGGTGCGGGCGTCATCGGCTCGTTCCTCTGTGAGAAGCTGCTCGCCGCGAACGCGCGCGTCATCTGCCTCGACACGTTCGTCACGTCGCAGGAGTCGAATATCGATCTCCTGCTCAAGAATCCCGACTTCGAGTTCATCCGGCAGGACATCAACGCGCCGTTCGACCTCGACGCGTTCCCCGAGCTCGCGCGGTTCAAGCTGAAGTTCCAGGGTATCCAGGAGGTCTACCACCTCGCATGTCCGACGAGCCCCAAGAAGTTCGATCAGTTCAAGATACAGACGCTGTATGCGAACTCCATCGGGATGCGGAACATCCTCGATCTCGCGGTGAAGCACAAGGCCAAGGTCCTGCATGCGTCCACGTCGGTCGTGTACGGCGCGAGGCCGAAGGACGGGCATGCATTCAAGGAGGAGGAATACGGCGCGGTGGATCTGCTGAACGAACGTGCCTGCTACGACGAAGGCAAACGGTTCGCCGAGACGGCCTGCGCCACGTACATGCAGGTACACAAGCTGGACGTGCGCATCGCGCGCATCTTCCGGACGTATGGGCCGCGGATGCCGCTGTATGACGGTCACATGCTGCCGGACTTCATCATGGCCGCGCTCGACAACAAGGACCTGACCATCTACGGGGACGAGACGTTCCGGACCTCGTTCGCCTACGTGAGCGACATCGTGGACGGCATGATGAAGCTGATGGCCGCGGCGCCTGGCATCGGTCCCATGAACCTGGGGAGCGACTTGGATATCCCAATTGTGGACGTGGCCCAGCGTATCATCGAAATGACAGGTTCCAGCTCAAAGGTCGTATTCGAGCCGCCGCTCATGTTCATGACCCAGCTTGGCCTCCCGGATCTCACGAAAGCCAAGGACGTCCTCGGCTGGCTGCCGCTCGTCGGGCTGGACGACGGCTTGAAACGCACCATTGACTATACCGTGGCGCATAAAGGGCTCTTGGGCTTCAAGGCAGGGTGACCCCCTGCACAAAAACCGCTTTTTCGCGTAAGGTACCTTGCGTGAAGGTCATCGCGGTCATCCCCGGGTTTCGGGAGGAGACGCGCATCGGGGAGACCGTACGCGGGGTTTTGACGTACGTGGCCGTGGCCGTGGTCGTGGACGACGGGTCGCCGGACCAGACCGCCGAACGCGCGAAGGAGGCGGGGGCCGTCGTCCTCCGGCATCGGTTGAACCGCGGACAGGGTGCGGCGCTCAAGACCGGGACCGAGGCCGCGCTCCGGCTCGGCGCCGACGTCGTGCTCCATGTCGATGCGGACGGCCAGCACGATCCCGCGTCCATTCCGGCGTTGCTCGCTCCCATCTCGTCGCAGGAAGCGGACGTCGTGTTCGGCTCGCGATTCCTCGGCGAGGCCGTGGGCATACCGCTCTCGCGCCGGCTGCTCCTCGCGGCCGCACGGACGTTCAACGCGCTTGCAGTCGGCGTTCCGCGCCGCGTGACCGACCCGCAGTCCGGGTTCCGTGCCCTCACGTCGTCCGCCGCGCGCCGCATCGACTTCCATCAGGATCGCATGGCGCACTGCTCCGAAATCTTGCGCCTCGTGACGCGGTCGGATCTCCGATGGCGCGAGGTCCCGGTCCGTATCCGATATTCGGAAGACTCGCTCAAGAAAGGACAAAAACCCTGGGACGCCGCCGGCATCGCCTGGCAGCTGCTTCTCGGCATCTTTACCCGCTGAACCTATGCTCATCCAGATCATCCTCGTCGTCTCATTGGCCCTCGCACTCGTCATGACCTGGCGCCGTGCGCGTCAGGACGTCATCGCGAACCGCGAAGCCCTCGCGTGGTCGGTTTTGTGGGTCGCGGCGGCCATCGTCGTACTCCTGCCGGGCGTGACGTCATGGCTCGCGTCGCTCGTCGGCGTCGGACGCGGCGTGGACCTCGTCGTGTACGCGTCCGTCGTTGCGCTGTTCATGCTCGTGTTCAAGCTGTTCATCCAGCATCAGCGGCTGGAAAGGAACCTCACCGACCTCGTCCGGCGGGAAGCGTTGAGGGACCTCGACCGTCCGAAGGAGGACGAACCCAAGGCATGACAGGAGATCGTCCCCACGTCGACGTCATCGTCGTGCTCTGGAAGAGCGCTCCGTATCTTGAGGCGCTGTTCGAAGGCCTCGCGGGACTCGACTACCCGACTGACCGGATGACGCTTCATCTCGTCGATAACGGACCCGGGGACGGGTCGCTCGTCGAGGCGAGGCGTCAGATGGAGCGGCTCGCTGGTCGTCTCCCGGAGACGGTCATCCGTGAGCCGGGATCGAATCTCGGCTTCAGCGGCGGGAACAATCTCGTACTCCGCGAATCCATCGTCTCGGGTCACGACTACGCGTATTGCCTGAACGCCGACGCATCCTTCGAGCCGGGAGCGCTCCGCGAAGCCGTCGACGTCGCCGAGGCGGACACGGGCGTCGGTGCGGTCCAGTCGCTCCTCGTGCTCCAACAGGATCCGGACGAGGTGAATTCGGAGGGGAACGCCATTCACTTCCTCGGCTTCGGATATTGCGCTGGCTATCATCGCAAACGGTCCGATGTGCCGGAGACGGTCAAGGGCATCGCGTATGCGTCCGGGGCGGGCGTCCTGTTCCGGAACGCGGTGCTGAAGGATGTCGGGCTCTTCGATGAGACGCTGTTCATGTATCACGAGGACCTCGACCTCGGCTGGCGTCTCATGATCGCGGGATATCGGAACGTCCTCGCGCCGCGGAGCGTCGTGCGGCATCGATATGATTTCTCGCGGTCCATCTCAAAGTGGTTTTTCATGGAACGTAACCGCCTGCTCGTCGTGCTCAAGAACTATCGTCTCCCGACGCTCCTCGTCCTCGCGCCGCAGCTCGTCGCGCTCGACATCATCCTGTTCCTCTTCGGCGTACTCGGCGGCTGGTGGAAGCAGAAGCTTCGGGCGACCGCGTGGCTGTTCAGGCCGTCGACGTGGGCATATCTTCGTCGTGGACGGAAAGATGTCGCACGCATCCGCCGCGTGCCGGACCGCATGATTCTTGGCCTGATGACGCCGCTCATCTCGTATCAGGAGTTCGAGAGCCCGTTCATGCGGGCGGTCGCGAATCCGCTCATGCGGCTCTCGTTCGCGCTCGTGAAACTTATCGTGAGATGGTGAATCCTATGCGCATCATTCATTTTTCCTGTGTGGGTCCGCCGCAGGTCGGCGGCATCGGGCGCGTCGCCTCGCTCGAGGTCGCGTCGCTCGTCGAGCGCGGGCATGACGCGCATCTCGTTTCGCTTTCGACGCATGCCGCGTTCCGCTTCGGCAACGCTGGCGCCATCCATGGGGTGGAACATTTCGTGGCGGACGCGGACATCGTCCATCTCCATTATCCGTTCTTCGGCACGGCCGGTACGCTCGCTCGCCTCCGTCGTTCCGGCGTCATCAAAAAGTTTGTCATGACGTTGCATATGGACGCGACGGCGACAGGGCCGAAGGGGTGGGCATTCGATGCGTACCGCAAGCTGTTCCAGCCGAAGATCCTCGCGGCCGGCGACGCGCTTCTTGTCTCGTCAAAAGACTACGCGACGCATTCGTCGTACGCCCCTGTCGCGTCCAACGCGATCGAGCTGCCGTTCGGTGTGGACGAGATACGGTTCTCGCCGGGTCTGCCGGAACGTGAGCGGTTCGGGCTTCCTGTCGACGTGCCGGTCATCCTCTTCGTCGGCGGGATGGACACGCCGCACGCGTTCAAGGGCGTGGATGTGTTGCTGCGCGCGGCTGTCAGGATGCCGGAAGCGCATCTCCTCCTCGTCGGCGACGGCGTATTGAGAAAAGGATACGAGAAACTCGCGGCGAGGATCGGCATCACGTCGCGCTGCCATTTCGCCGGGTCGGTCCAAGACGACGGTCTCGTCGCGGCATACCGGTCCGCCGACGTGTTCGCGTTCCCGTCGATTTCCTCGGCGGAGGCGTTCGGTCTCGTCGCGGTCGAGGCCCACGCCTGCGGACTTCCGGTCGTGGCGACGGATTTGCCGGGCGTCAGGACCGTGGTCGCGGACGGAGAGACGGGGTTCCTCGTTCCGGTCGGAAATCCGCAAAGGCTCGCGGAACGTCTCAATGAAATCTTGAAGGATACAGGAATGCGTCAACGGATGGGGGAGGCAGCACGTCAGCGTGTCTTGGATCGGTTCACCTGGACGAAACACATGGAAGGACTCGAACGAATCTATTCGAATGTATGCGCATCGCCGTCCTGACGAATGATTATCCTCCGCAGTCGCGCGGGGGCGCCGGTATCATCGCGGACCTGCAGGTACGTGAGCTTCGGCGTCGCGGGCATGAGGTGAAGGTGTTCACGTCGATTCCGGAGTGGACCTCGAAGCCGCCGCTCGTCCGTCTGTTCCGGCATCTTGCGGACCTGAAGGCGGACCGGAAGCTCTGCGAAGACATCTACGCGTGGAAACCGGAGATGCTCCTCACGCACAACCTGACCGGCTGCGGCATCGGGACGCCGGACGCGCTCAAGGTCGCGGGCATCCCGTGGGTGCATGTCCTGCACGACGTCCAGCTCGTAGAGCCGTCCGGGGCCATCGTGACAGGGGAGTCGTTTCTTCTGTTCCGATCGTTGTGGCGTCGCATCTGGTCGTCGTTGCGACGGAATGCGCTCGGCAATCCGACGGCCGTCGTCTCGCCGACGCAGTGGCTCATCGATTTCCATCGGAGATGGGGATTGCTTCGTTCGTCGAAGACGGTCGTGATCCCGAATCCTGTCGAGATCGAGGATGAAGGGAGGGGTTCCCGTCTTCACGGGAACGACAAAGGGATATTGTTCGTCGGGCGGCTTGATGTCGAGAAAGGCATCGATGTCCTGATGCAGGCATGGGAAGCGCTGGGCGACGATGCGCCACCGTTGTCGCTCGTCGGGGACGGAAAGCGTCGTGCCGCAATCGAGGCGCGCAAGGACCCGCGCCTCACGGTCTACGGCCCGCAGCCGCATGGACACGTCCTGGAGCTGATGCGCTCGCATGCCATCCTCGTGGTTCCGTCGCTCCTCATCGAAAACCAACCGACCGTCATCCTCGAGGGGCTCGCGTCCGGATGCGAGGTCATCGCCTCGGACGTCGGCGGCATTCCGGAGACGCTCGGCGACGCGGGGCGCATCGTCCGGGCAGGGGATACCGTCGCGTTGATGTCAGCGCTCGTGGATACGATGGCGTCCAAGGACCTCACGACCGGTCGTGAAGGTATCCTCGCACGTCATCGCGTGGACGTTTCGGTCGGCGCGTTGGAGTCCGTGTTGATGTCGAACCGGTAGATTTTGAGTTTCCACGGGTCGCCGCCGATGTCCCATTCCTCGTCCGCGATGGCGGCGATGGATTCGGCGACGGGCTGGCTCCGCCACCAGTAGTCGTTCAGGACGACATAGACGATATCGGCCGCGGCGAGATCCGCGGCGTCTTCGACCGTATCGCGCGACGGTTTGCCATAGGTCATGCGGAGATAGGTCTCGTAGAGCGGGCCGCCGGTCGGGATGGGATAGAAGAAGACGTCGCCGACATACCGCTTGAAGCCGAGCGTCGCGACCGCGGCCGCGGAGACGCTTTGGTTCGCCAGCACGGCATAGTCGCGGCCGTCGGCATCGCGGTCGATGAGGCGGACGGCTTCCATGTCGTGTCGGCTCACGGTCCAGCCGCGTCCCGTGACGAGCGCGTCGTGACGCGGAAGGCTGTCGTACGCGAGGCCGGTCGCGATGCCGACCGTAGCAAGGGTGAGGCAGGCGGCCACGATGCGCGGAGCGGCGCGGAGTCGGTCCCAGGTGTACGGGAGAAGGGGAAGGACGGCCGCGGCAAGGCAGAGGATCGCGAGGGTATTCAGGCGGTCGGCGTAGTTGCCACGTTCGTAGTCGATGAGGAACGCGAAGTCGCCGGCGCCTTTGAGCACCACGGCCGCGGCGAAGAGCGCAAGCGCCGCGCCCGCAAGGAGGGGCATGGTCCTGCGACGGATGGCAACGAATCCTGCGATGGCACCGGCGAAGAGGAGCGCGGGTAGGGAGGTCATCATGAGCGTCGACCAGGCGGGCCACAATGCGAAGCGGTTGCCGATCCATGGAAGGAGCTCGCGGACGCGTGCAATCCACGGACCGGCTGTGGAGATGACGTCGAAATCCCAGGTCGACATGAAGCCACGCGCCACGTCGAGCGCCCAGAACATGAACGGCACGGAGGCGCCGGCGAGGAGGATCGTCAGGATGGCAAGGGCAGTGGCCCAGAGCCGATGCTTCCGCACGAGAATACAGGCGCCGACAATGAAGATGAGAGGGATGCCCGCGAGCGGATGTACGGCCGTTGACCAGGTGGCGAGGAAGAGCGGCGCGAGGGGATGGATTTCTTCGTCGCCGACGCCGATGCAGAGGAGGAGGGCGGCGAAACCAAGGATGTAGGCGAATCCTTGCGGTGTGGTCGCGACGAACCCGGCGAGCGGCACGAGACCGAGGCAGAGGAATCCGGCGGCGCTCCGGGCCTCGCGGCGCAGCGTGACGAGAACGATGAGCGGCAGGAGCAGCGCGGCCGCGACCGGGACCAGCCAGCGATCCACGTCCGCGATGCCGATATCGGCGGCCCGTGAGAACCACGTCGTGAAGACGTACTGCCCGATGTAGTAGAGGGGCTTCGGCGTCAGCGTGCCCGTCGTGAGCAGGATTTTTTCGCTTGCGACATGCAGGAACCCGTCGAAGCCGAACCCGATGCGGTAGACGAACGGCGCGATGGCCGTCGTGACGCCGACCGCGAGCGCGGCATGGACCGCGGCGGCCGTGGGCGAGCGGACGATGACGGCGGAGAGCAGCAGGGTCAGCCACACGCCGGCGATGGCCGCGAGCGTCCAGTCCGGAAGGAGCGGCCATGGCGTCCGGATGGATTCCATGGTCGCTGCGTCAGACGCGGCGTGGAGGACGAGCGCCGTCAGTGTCCCGCCAGCGGCAAGCAGGAGCGATGTGAGGGCCGTACGGCCCACGGAAAAATGCTTCCAGACCGGAACGGGTTCGATGGCGCCCAAGGCATCACGGCACGTCGCCGTGAGGTATTGGGCGATGAGGACGCCTGCGACGAGGGACGTCAGGTCGCTCGCCGGCCCGAGGCCGTCCGTCGCGTAGTACCACACGGCCTGCACGACGCTTTGGATCGCGAGGAAGAGGACGACGCCAAGACCGGTCGCAGGAATCCAGTGCGCCCGTTGCGCGAGCGAGCATCCGAGGAAATAGCCGTGGGCGAGGATGGTGAAAATGATGACGAACGACGCGATGCCGGGGATGCCGGTCGGCACGAAGAACGCGACGGCCGCGGCGATGATGCATCCGAGGCCGACAAGATACCGGGCGTGGCGTTTTCTCATGTCGGCATGGTAGCATAGGGCAGGCCGGGTTGCGCCAGTCGGAGCCATGCTCGTCACGAACGACAACGCGAAAATCCTTTTGCATGACCGCTTCCTGAACGCGGTATGTATCCGTTTCCTGCCGTCGCAGCTCCATCCGAACCACGTTACCATTTTCCGGTTCCTGCTCATCCCGCCCATCCTCTGGTGCGTGGTGTCCGAGGACTGGCGGGCCGCCATCGTGCTCTTTCTGTTCGCGGCGTTCACGGACGCGCTCGACGGCTCCATGGCCCGCGTCCGCAAGCAGATCACGATGTGGGGCACGGTCGCGGATCCGACCGCGGACAAGCTCCTTATCGGCACGGTCGTCATCCTGTTCGTGGCGCAGGAGGTGAACCGTACGTTCGCGGCCGTTATCGTCCTTATCGAGGTCCTCATCATCGTCTCGCGCCTCCTCCGGCATCGGAAGGACTGGATCGTGAGCGCGAACTGGGCGGGGAAGGTGAAGATGATTCTTCAGGTCTCCGGCGTCTCGCTCCTGCTCCTCGCCAAGGTCTTCGGCATCAGCCTCCTCGTACCGGTCTCCATCGGTACGCTCACGGTCGCGATCGTCTTTGCCGTCGTCTCCCTCCTGACCTACAGCATCTGACATGACCTTTCGCCTCAAACGCCTCATGCCTTCGCCTCTGCTTCTTGCGTATCATTGGATGCTGTCGTGGATTGCTGCGTCGTGGTACGGGCATCCGTCGAACGAGCTTGTCGTCGTCGGCGTGACGGGCACCAACGGCAAGACGACGACGGCATACCTGACCGCCCGTGCGCTCGAGGCCTCCGGGTTCCCGACGGGGTGCACGACGACCGCGTTGTTCAAGATTGCCGACCGCGAATGGCTGAACGAGACGAAGATGACCATGCTCGGCCGGTTCCTCCTGCAGAAGCGCCTGCGCGAGATGGTCCGGGCCGGATGCGCGTATGCGGTCATCGAAGTGTCGTCGCAGGGCATCCTCCAGTACCGCCATCGGCAGGTGAATGTCGACATCGCGGTGTTCACGAACCTGACACCCGAGCATATCGAGGCACACGGCGGGTTCGAGGCGTACAAGCAGGCGAAGATCGAGTTGTTCCGGCACGTCGCGGCGAGTCCGCGCAAGGTCTTCAACGGTAGGACCATCCCGAAGGTCGCGGTCCTGAACGCCCAGGATCCGCACGCGGAGGCGTTCGCGGTATCTGGATTCGACCGTGTGATGCGGTATCGGACCGACGCGGGGCCCGGCGACGTGGTCGCGAAGGACATCCGGTTGGAGCCAACGTCCATCGCGTTCACCGTCGACAGCGTCGCGATGCGCCTCGCGGTGCCGGGCAAGGTCAATGTCGAGAATGCGATGGCGGCCATCGCCGTCTGCCGCGCGTTCGATATTCCGCTCGCATCCGTATCGGAACGTCTTGCGCTCGTGCGGGGCATTCCTGGACGGTTCGAACGCATCGACGAAGGCCAGCCGTGGACCGTCATCGTGGATTACGCGCCAGAGCCCGCCTCGCTCGGGAAACTCTATGAGACCGTGGAGGCCATGCCGAAGCGCCGGCTCATCCACCTGCTCGGCTCATGCGGTGGTGGCAGGGATGTCGCGCGCAGGCCCATCCTCGGAAAGATGGCAGGGGACCACGCGGACCTCGTCATCGTGACGGATGAGGATCCGTACGACGACGATCCGAACGAAATCATGGAACAGGTCGCGGCCGGTGCGCGCGAGGCGGGGAAGCAGGACGGCACGTCGCTCCTCATCATCCCGGAGCGCGCAGAGGCCATCCGCGAAGCCATGCGTCAGGCACAGGAAGGGGATATGATCCTACTGACCGGAAAAGGATGCGAACAGGCCATCATGGGCCCGAACGGCATGTGCACGCCTTGGGACGAGCGGGACGTCGCACGGGCCGCCATCCAGGCGGAACTGGAGGAACGGGAATCGACGGATGGACAGGCAGTTCCGATATCCGTACCCTAATCCCAGCATTCAGCCATACATCACATGTTTCATATCGAAGAAGTCCTGCAGGTCAAGGACACGGAAGACGTGAAGCTCGTCGTGCGCAGGCATCCGGTCGCGCTCGTTCCCGGGCTCGGCATCGCGCTCGTGCTCATCGTCGCGCCGTTCTTTTTCCTGTTCCCGCTGTTTTCGTGGGGCGTTCCCGGCGTCGTGAGTTTTGGGGCATCCATCGTCGCCGGCATCGTGGTCGCGGTGAGGGCCATCATCCTCTGGAACGCCGACGTGCTCATCATCACGACCCTTCGTGTCGTGCAGGTGGATCAGCGCGGCATGTTCTCGCGGTTCGTGACTGAGGTGCCTCTCGCGTCCGTGCAGGACGTCTCCTGGAGGAACGAAGGCGTCGTGGATACCGTCACGAAAGCCGGGACGCTGTCCATCCAATCCGTCGGCACGTCGCCGAACGTGGAGGTACGCCGCATCGCGCATCCCGAACGTCTCCATGAACTCCTGAACGACCTGCGGCATCGTACGGCCCCCAAGCGGTCCGACCTGCCGCCGGATGTCCATGAACGGCTGAAACGGATCATGGCAGACGTCGAACAGCTTCCAGAAGACGCACTCACCCGCGTCGAGGCGTTCGTCAGGTCGCAGGATCGTGAACAGGCCGTGGCGACGTTCCTCGACGAACGGGTACCGGAGGGAGTGGGTGTCCAGGAACACATGCAGGAATCCGCGTCGGAACAAGAAGAGGAACAGGAAATGGATGGAACCCTGGCGGTCGAGGTCAGGCCCGTGCCGGATTCCGTGACGGTCGAGACGGAGACATCCCCGAACGGGACGGATTCTTCCCCGGTGCCGCCCGTGACGACACCGTGATATCCTAGGTCCAGATGAGGCACGACGCCGGATCACCGTCTTCGAAGAAGCGTTCCTTGCGTACCATCGTACGTCTGCCCCTTTTTCTGTTGGCCAACGTCGCGCTCCTGCTCGTCATCGGCATCTCAACCGTCCGCGAGACGTATCGCGGATGGACCGTGGACCGCGAGATCGGCGCGTTGGAGGCGCATGCTTCGTCCCTCGAGGGGCGCAAGACCGACCTGGAGCTTCTCGCGCAGGAACTCGTCTCGCCGGATCGCGTCGAGTATGATGCGCGGGCGAGGCTCGGGCGTGCCTTGCCGGGCGAACGCGTCATCGTGCTCCAAGGCGTCTCGTCGACCGCGACATGGAACGGCGCAGCACGGACCATCGACGAGCCGATAGGGGAGACGTCGGACGTGGGGACATCCAATCCCGCCCGCTGGTGGGCGTATTTCTTTCATGAACTACCCTTATGACCGAATCCATGACCCCTCCCCAGACGGCTCCGACCCCAGCCCCCGCATCTGACACGAACGTCGCTCCGACTCCCGCATCGCGTCGGAAGACGATCATCATCTCCATCATCGCCGGCGTGACGGCGCTGATCGTCCTCCTCGCCGTCGGCATCGGTATCACGTATGCCGTCTTCGTCTCCCGTTCCGAGAGCGGGTGGGTAAGGACTGTCGCCTCCGCCCTTCCGATTCCGGCCGCGAAGGTCGGAAGTCGGGACATCTTGTATCGTGACTTTCTCAAGACGCGCGATACGGTGAAGGTCTTCATCGCATCGGAGGCCGCCAAGGATCAGGGGCTCGACGTGCCGTTCGACGTCGCACTTGAGACGAACGTGCTCGAGAAGCTCATCCGTCAGGCCGCGGTCGAGGAACAGGCGGCGGAGAAGGGGATCGAGGTGACGGATTCGGAACTGCGTGCGTTCTTCTCGGACGTCGTCGCGGCCGCATCCAGCACCACGCCGGACGTCGGCGTCTATCTGCTCGAGAACTTCGGATGGAACGAGGAGGATTTCCGCCAGAACGTCCTGAAGCCCGCATTGCTTGAACAGCGCGTCGGCACCGCATTGGCAGAGCAGACACAAGGCGATACGACCGCATTCGCCGCGTGGCTCGAGGAACGCCTTTCCCGGTCGGACGTGGTCCGTTATCTCCGTTTCGAGTGAGACCGGCAGCGCCCTTGCGGACATCGTCTTGCGTGCGCTACCATTGGCGCGCCATCGACAGCAATCGGAGCGGTGGGTGTCAGGCGGGTATCGTATAGTGGCTATTATGGGTGCTTCCCAAGCACCAGAGACGGGTTCGATTCCCGTTACCCGCTCCAAGAACGAGTTCCGGCGACCACCGGAGCTTTTTCGTTTCGGGAGCGGGTCGTGGTGAGTGTACGGAGCGCTCGGCGTATGCTACATATACGTCGTGTTACAGGACGATATCGGAGTCCATGGGCGGCTCCGTATGGAACGACGAGGCGTATGAAGAAGAACAAGGAGTCATTGGTACTCGGCCGCATCCTAAAGAAGATCGCCCCTCGGATCGGGGCGCAGGTGCTTCTTGAATCCGAATGGGGGGTCGTTGGGCGTATCACGTTCAAGAACGGACGTCACTCGTATTTCAGGTACAACACGTTGGACCTCAATCCCACGGGGAGCTCCGAGATCGCGAAGGACAAGGATTTCGCCGACTTCTTCATGCGGAAGCTCGGCTATCCGACGGTCCCCGACAGCAGGACGTTCTTCTCGAAAGACTGGGCGCGGGCCATCGGGATGCCGAACCGCGGCATCGAAGCCGCGTATCGGTACGCGCGGAAAATCGGTTTTCCGGTCATCGTGAAGCCGAACGGCTGCAGTCAAGGCGTGGGCGTCTCGTTGGTGTATGACAAGCGGGAACTGTTCGCGGGGATTCGGTCGATCTTCCGGCATGATCGGGTCGCGCTCGTCCAACGCCCCGTGTCCGGGGTCGATTATCGGCTCGTCGTCCTCGATGGGGAGGTGATTTCCGCCTATAGCCGCATGCCCCTCAACGTGGTCGGGGACGGGTCGTCCACCATCGGTCGCCTCTTTGAGCTGAAACGACGTCGGTTCGCCGTCGACAAGCGTGGGATGAAGATCACGAAAGACGACCCGCGCATCAGGAGAAAACTGGCTCACCAAGGCCTGTCGTTCCGTTCCGTCCCGAAAACAGGGGAGCAGGTCTTCCTGCTCGACAATGCTAACCTGTCATCCGGCGGGGACGCCGTCGACGTGACCGTACGGGTCCATCCCGCGTTCCGACGGCTTGCCGTCCGGCTGACGCGCGACATGGGGCTGCAGCTCTGTGGCGTCGACCTCATGGTGGAAGGAGGTATCGACCAGGTACCGGAGGCCTATCATATCCTCGAGATCAACAACGCGCCGGGCCTCGATCATTATGTTACGATAGGCAAGGAACAGATGAAGATCGTCGAGGGCCTGTACCTCAAGGTCTTGAAACATATGGAGCGTCGTTCGAATCGATAATCCCCTATGATGAACCTCTCGGAACGGTCGTTCAAAAAACTGCTCATCGCGCTCGCGGTGTATCTCACGTCGCTCTTCGCGGCGAACACCCTCGGGTTGAAGATCATGCCGTTCATCCTCGGTTCCCATGTCTCCGTGGCCGTCTTTTCCTTTCCGGTCGTCTTCCTCATGACCGACGTGGTCGGGGAAATCTATGGGAAGCGCGTCGCGAAACTTTTCGTCCTCGCGGGATTCATCAGCACGGCCCTCTTCATCGCGTATTCCTTCCTCTCGCTCGCCATGCCATGGTCGGCCGACGGCGCGTGGGCGCGGCAGGGGTACGAACAGATGTACGGCCTCTCCATCCGCATCGCGTCCGCCTCCCTCGTGGCCTTCCTGATCGCGGAATATCAGGACGTGATCTCGTTCTTCTTCTTCCGCGACCGGATCGGGACGCGGCTCTTCTGGTTGCGGTCGTTCCTCTCTAACGTCTGGTCGCAGTTCCTCGACACGGTCATCTTCATGGTCATCGCGTTCGCCGGCGTCTATCCGACGCGGACGCTCGTGAGCCTCATCGTCACCTGGTGGATCTTCAAGGTCGCGATGGGCGCACTCTACACGCCGCTGTCGTATGTGGGACTGCATCTGTTGCGGAAGGACGGCGAGACGGGACCGAACGCGCTCCCATGACCGACGATGACGACGATGAACGTACATCCGATCAAGACCAGGATTTTCAGGGAAGGCGACGACCTCTTCATGTTCGTCAGGGACCACCTTCGGAAGCTGCCGGAGCGGTCGGTCCTCGTCGTCACGTCGAAGATCGTGGCCCTGTCGGAGCGACGGACCGCGGTCGCGGGGGACGACAAGGCCGAAGAGCGGTTGATCCGTTCGGAGAGCGACGTCGCGATACCCACCAAGTACGTCTGGCTCACGATCAAGGACGGGATGGTCATGGCATCCGCCGGCATCGACAAATCCAACGCGGACGGCAAGCTCGTCCTGCTCCCGAAGGACAGCTACAAAGCAGCCCGTCTCCTGCGCGCGAAGCTCCGACGGGCCTATAAGGTCACGCATCTCGGCGTCCTGCTCACCGACAGCCGCACCGTCCCATTCCGTGCCGGCGTGACCGGCGTCTCTCTCGGGTATGCGGGTTTCCGGGGCGTGAGGGACTATCGGGGACAGCCGGATCTCTTCGGAAGGACACTTACGTTTTCCCGCACGGACATCGCAGACGGACTTGCCGCCGCCGCCGTGCTCGTCATGGGCGAGGGGGACGAACGTCAGCCCTTGGCGCTCGTGACGGGGGCGCCCATCGAGTTCTGCGACAGGATTCGGCGCGAGGAGCTCCATATCGATATCGAGGACGACATGTATCGGCCGCTGTTTCTGAAGTTGCCGCGAAAAAGACGAGGGGATGGGAAGATATGACCGTCGTGTGATGGAGTCGTATGTTGACATTGTCCGTCCACGATGGTTTCATATCGCCGGACAACGGGCCTTCCGCGTCGGATGTCCCGTGGGACTCGACCGTTTCCGTGCCGATGTAGCTCAGTGGTAGAGCAGTGCTTTCGTAAAGCAAAGGTCGTCGGTTCAATCCCGACCATCGGCTCCATCAAAAGCCGACCCCGTCAAACGGGTCGGCTTTTGAGATAGGGATAATCCATCGATAGGCTTTGTGGATATCGACGATTCGCTTCCTGAGCGAAGCGGAGCGCAGTCGAAGGACCTTCAAGCGAGCCGCAGCGGCATGTCGGATGGGCTGCGGTAGACTGGAAGGTCCCTCGGCGGACCTCGGGACGCGAATCACCGGTATTCGGAAGTGAGCGAAGGATAGGACGCACGCTTCCTGTTTCTTCTTCGTTTCTGCTAAACTATCCGTATGCGGAAAGGAGCTGGCATGTTCTTCGTCGCGGCGTTCGTCGTTTGGGGTTTTTCGGCGCGCCCAGTCGCCGCGGAGGAGACGGTCGCGCCGACATTCATCAGAGAAGACCGCGTCATCCTGTATCTCGATTGGGGATTCGTCGGGCGTCCGGTCACGCTCGACCTGTTCGACGACAGCATCCGCGTGAGCTGGGACACGGGTGACCTCACGGCGCCGACCATCCTCATGGTCGAACGGGAGCGGACCGCGACGACGACTCAGGGCGATGTCATTCTCGGCGAAGACGTCGCGCATCTCACGTGGGCCGACCCGAACCATCTGTCCGAACGAGGCGTGAAGGTCGAGGTCCATACGGGTTGTGTCGTGGGGGATTGGACGACGTGCGCCTCCTATCGCCTCGCGGGGACGTCGTGGTCCGAGCTGACCGACGCGCGGGCCTATGGTCACGTCCGCGTTCGCGCCGGCGAGAAGCCATCTTCCTACATGCGCGAGGGCAAGGCGTCCTGGTATGCGTATAAGAATTGCCGTTGCGCCGCATCGCCGGATTTCCCCAAGGGAACCCGTGTCCGTGTGACGAGTGCGCTGACAGGGAAGTACACGGTGGTACGCATCAACGACTGGGGTCCGGAGCGCGACATATTTCCGGAGCGCGTCATCGACCTCGACGCGGTCGCGTTCAAGGAATTTGCGCCGCTCGGCGCCGGCGTCATCACCGTGAAGGTCGAACCTATCGGGCCGGACGACCCGGACTACGTCTTGGCGGACCAGATGCCGTCCACGGCGGTTCTCGTGACATCACCGTCCGCGCCGACGCCTGTCGCGAAACCGGAACCCGCGCCGACGTGGAATTACTA
This sequence comes from Patescibacteria group bacterium, assembly GCA_018830865.1. Classification (GTDB taxonomy): domain Bacteria; phylum Patescibacteriota; class Patescibacteriia; order 2-12-FULL-60-25; family 2-12-FULL-60-25; genus JAHJRN01. The sequence continues at coordinate 47,322 of JAHJRN010000016.1, forward strand.
GCACGACCATGATCCGACTTGAGGGCGTTTCTAAGATCTACCCCCCTGACGTGCATGGCCTGCGCGACATCACGCTGGACATCGATCCGGGCGAATTCGTGTCCATCGTGGGGCAAAGCGGCGCGGGCAAGACGACGCTCGCGCGGCTCCTCATCGCGGAGGAACAGCCGACGCGTGGAAAAATCGAGATCGGCGGGTGGGACATCACACGCATCCGCTCCCGTCGGATTCCTGATCTCCGGCGCCAGGTCGGCGTCGTGTTCCAGGACTTCAAGCTCCTGCCCAAGAAGACCGTGTGGGAGAACGTGACGTTCGCGCTTGAGGTCTCGGGCGTGCCGACGCGCCGTATCCGCGACGTCACCCCCCAGGTGCTCAAGATCGTCGGCCTCGAGGAGAAGGCGGAACGGTTCCCGTACCAACTTTCGGGCGGGGAGCAGCAGCGTGTCGTCATCGCGCGTGCCCTCGTGCATCGTCCTAAGATCCTGCTTGCGGACGAGCCGACCGGCAACCTGGACTCCATCAACACGCGCGACATCATCGACCTCCTCCTCAAGATCAACGCGTTCGGCACCACCATCGTCCTCGTGACACATAACCGTGAGGTGGTGAACGCCCTGCGGCGGCGCGTGATCACGCTTGCGAACGGCCAGGTGGCCGCCGACCATAAGGAGGGGAAGTATCTCCTCCCGACCTGACATGTCCATCGCCATCACCTCGGGACGCATCGTCTCCTACGCCTGGAAGAACTTCGCGCGTAACGCGTGGATCGGCTTGGCGACCGTGTTCGTCCTCGTGCTTGCGCTTCTTTCTGTGAACGTGCTCGTCGGTGTGAGCGCGATGCTCGACCGCGCGGTCACCATCCTCGAAGACAAAATCGACATCTCCGTCTACTTCAAGAACGACACGCCCGAAGCCGTCCTGCAGCAGGCGCAGTTCTTCATGGCGGGCCTGCCGCAGGTCCGCGAGGTCTCGCTCCTGAATTCGGATCAGGCGCTCGACGCGTTCAAGGAACGTCACGCGAACGATCCGCGCATCATGGAGGCGCTTGCCGAGCTGGACCAGAACCCGCTCGGCGCGTCGCTCGTCATCCGCGGACGCAAACCCGACGACTACCCGTTCCTGCTCGAGGCGCTCAAGAACCCGCAGTTCGGCTCCGCCATCGAGTCCAAGACGTATGACGACCACGCCGAGGCCATCCGGCAGGTCCGCGATATCGGCGCGTCCGCGCGGCTCTTCGGCGCCATCCTCATCGCCATCTTCGCGCTGTTCTCCGCCATGATCGTGTACAACGCCATCCGCGTCGCCATCTACACCCAGCGCGAGGAGATCGGCGTGATGCGCCTCGTCGGCGCATCGAGCTCGTTCGTGCGCATGCCGTTCGTGGTCGAAGGTCTCTTCATCGCGGCACTCGCGCTCGTCCTCACGGCCGGCGTCGTCGCCGCGACCATCGCGTTCCTCGAGCCACGCCTTATCCCGTTCTTTGATGGCTCTGACCCCGGGCTCCGCTTGTTTTTCTACGGTCGTTTCTGGTATCTCCTCGCGGCCGAAGGCGGGACGCTCGTGGTACTCGTGACCATCTCGTCATGGGCCGCGGTCGGCAAATACCTCAAGCGCTGATATGGGAATCGACTTCGAGAAGCTCGGATGGGGCGCATCGACGGAACAGGAGACGGTGTCTTCGGATTCCTGTCATTTTCGGTCGATGCATAAAGCACTCGAACGTGTCGGCGGGGGCCATGTGCCTCATGCGGCGGTCGAGGAGATGGCGGTGAAGGTCGCACCGGAGGCGGAGGTCCTGAAGACGAGCGGGGAACGACGGACGACGAAGGTGGTCAAGGCCGTCCTGAAGGGGATGATGTCGCATCTCCCGACCTATGCCATGCCGACCAAGGACAATGGGAGGGAGTGGGAACTCCACGCCCTTGAAGCGATTCATGAAGGTTCCGATAAGGGAGGAAACGTATGATCGAAGCCACGCTCCTGTTCGACCATGATCATGCCTTCTTCGGCGAGATCGAGACGCATGGCGGCACGTTCCGCCACGCGATGCTTTCCGAGGCGGGGGAGCGTCGTCTCGAGTCGCATCTGCGCGAGTGGCAGGTGCGCGGCGTCCCGGTCCTGCGCGAGGTCGTGCGGTCGAACGTTTCGGGGCATCCGGTCGTGTTCTTCCAGGAGCGCGTGCAGGTCCGGACACAGGGATTCCTGCAGGCGGCACGCCAATGGTTCGAGAGCCACGGCATCGCGGCCATCACCGTGGACCGCGACGTCCTGCGCTGCTGGTCGCATATCGCACGCCTTCCGCTCGACCCGCGCGAACGGTTCCTCCTGCTCATCTCGTTGCGCGGTTCCCGTCGTGCGGACCTGCTCGCTTGCGAGAAGACGCTCCTCGAAGCCGTGGAAGCCGCGGACGTCGGGCGCGAGAAGATGACGAAGGCCATCGGGAAGCTGTGGGACCGTGCCGCGAAGGAACTTGTCGCCAAGTTCGCGGCGTGAGGCGACCCATTTGTTCCCTTGGAAATAGCCCGTCTTGTCATCCCGAGCGAGTCCGACGAGCCGAGGGAACGCTTCAGAACCCCAAAGGGTTTCCTCCGCTCGTCGCAGAGCCTCCTCGGTCGGAATGACAAGTGGAAACAACGATGTCTTGTCGTTGACGGAACACGGAAAACACGGCATGATGGCCGCGCTTTGACGCACCGGTCGGGGATCGTCTAATGGTAGGACAGCGGCCTTTGAAGCCGTGAATCATGGTTCGAATCCATGTCCCCGAGCCATGAACGCACGGGCCGCCTCGCGGCCCGTGTTTTGTTGACGTCGTTGCGCACGGGCGCAAAGATGGAAGCGTCGAATCTCGACATGTGGCGATGACCTTAAGAACGCAGTAACCAAGCGTGTATGGACAATGTCTTCATTTGGATTGGAATCGTCGTCGGCAGTTTCGTCATGGGGCGCCTCCATCTCACGTCCGTTGTTCAGCAACATGGGCCTGGAGACATCATCCAACAAAAGGCGTATCGACTCATGGACGGTTGGCGCTTGATCCTCGGCTATTTCATCGGTTACACGGTCGTCTATTATTTTCTCGATATACGCTGGGCTCACATAAGCCAGTCGCTCGACTGGAAGGCGAGTGATTTTGTCCTAGGGCTTTTGGCGTTAGTCGGGATTTTCGGTTGGTTGTCGCACGCCGTGAGGAATGTCACGGAAGGGATCAATGCCATCATCACGCGAGTTCTGGAAAAATGAACGTAGGGTGGGACGAATGGTAGAATAACGGCATGGAACAGCACGCGCTCCGCAGACTGAAGATGAAGATGGCGCTCCTGTTGCCGCTGTCGTTCGTTGTGCTCGGTCTGTTCCTCGGACTGTCCGCGGGCACCATCTGGTTCTGGCAGGGGTGGCTCTTCTGCGCCGTCCTCTTCGTGCCCCTGCTGTTCGTCATGTCCTATTTCCTCAAGGCCTCGCCTGAGTTCCTGGAGCGGAGGATGAAGTACGCGGAGAAGGAGAAGGAACAGCGGTGGATCATCGCCGTCACGAACGTCTTTTTCCTCGTCGGACTCGTCCTTCCGGGATTGGATTATCGGTACGGATGGTCGTCCGTGCCGGTCTGGATGATCCTCGCGGCCGATGTGGTCGTCCTCATCGGTTATGCCCTCATCTTCCTGACGTTCAAGGAGAACGCCTTCGCCGGGCGGACTGTCGAGATCTTCGAGGGACAGAGGGTCATCGAGACCGGACCGTACGCCGTCGTGCGGCATCCCATGTATGCGGGAATCATCCCGATGTTCCTCGGCATGCCCATCGCGCTCGGCTCGTTTGTCGCAATCATCCCGCTCATCCCGGTTTGCGGTCTCATTATCTTACGAACACTGAACGAGGAGGCTGTATTGCGTCGCGATTTGCCGGGATACGCTGCATACTGCACGAAGGTGCGGTACCGGTTGATACCGTCGGTGTGGTGACCAGATACTTTCGCCGACGTTGACGCGGCCGACACGGGACGAGATGATAGGGGCGCTATGAAACGTTTTTTCGCGTTGGTCGCCGCGTTCGCCGTCATGGGCGCGGGGTGCGTATCCGTCGACGTCATGACGAAAGGGGCGGCGGATGACGCGACGCCGGTGGTCGAGGAGACAATCGTGTCCGAGGCTGATGCGCTCGCCGTCGAGACGTCGTCGACCGAGTCGGTCGAGACGACGACGATGCCTGAACCTGTCCCGGCTGCGGAAGTACGGTTCACGGACGATGAACTGCGACTGGAAGCGCGCGAGCATGCGGACGGCGTAGTGCTCGAATGGACAGCTTCGAGCGCCGAGGTGTTCGAAGGTTATAAGGTCGTCCGCTCGGAGACCGACGCGTTGCCGTGGTATCCGAAAGACGGCGCGGTCGCGTTCCTGCCGAACCGCGAGACCCTCACGTATCTCGACGCAGACGCCGAACACGGCGGGGTCTATCATTACCGCATCTGCGCGCTCGAGACGGACGCTCCGCCGACGTGCGGCAACGTCGTCAACGTCGAGCGTCCGTGAATCACGCCTTCTTCGTCGTGAGTTTCCGATAGATGAGGAGACAGGCGAGGATGGCGACGAACCCGAGCAGCGACATCATCGGGATGGAGATGAACCCGAAGAGTTCGTAGTATTTCGTGGAACACGACACCTCGATGGTGCAGGGCTGGAGTTTCTGCGGGATGAAGCCGTGGTAGAGGAGGTTGTGGTAGGCGGCGATGAGGAGGCCGACGATGACGGTCGGCAGGCCGTAGATCCAGACGCGCGTGTCCTCGAGCAGGACGCCGACCGCGACGATGAAGATGAGCGGGTACATGGCGATGCGCTGGTACCAGCACAGGACGCACGGCGGGAACTTCATGATGTCGCTGAAGTAGAGACTGCCGAGCGTCGCCGCGAGGGCGATGCCGAACGCGACGTAGAGGTACGTCTGCGGGTGCTTGATGAGGCGTGTGATGGGGTTCATAGGATTCATTTCCGTGCGAGGGCCGCATAGGTGACGGCGCCGGCTTGGGTCGGTGCATTCGAGCCGCGCCAGTATTCGACGAGCTGATGTGTGGAGAGGAGCGCTTCGACGGCCTTTCGGAGCTTCTGTTCGCCTCGGCCATGGATGATCTTCACGACCTCGGTCCCGGCCATGAATTCCGTGTCGAGAGACGCGTCGAGCGCGTCGGTCGCTTCGCGGATAGTCATGCCATGCAGGTCCACTGACGCGCACTCGCCACCGAGCTCCGCCCCGAAGACAGCCGCCTCATGTTCGGAAAGTTCCTGCATGGGTTCCGTCGGGCGTTCCGGCATACCGCGAGTCATGCTAGCATGAAGCTATGAGGTTGGAAACGCTGCTGAAGAAGCCGGAACACCGGCTTGCGGGGTTCATGGGTGCGCTTCTGCTCGCCGCGGTCTACGGTGTTTTTTTGATGGTAGGAGGTCCGACGCTATCGGAGGTATCGGAGGTTGGGGAGGAGATTGTCGAACCGCCCGTCGTCGTCACGACATCGACGCCGGTCGTGGAAGCAAATGCGACCGTCACGCGGGTCGTGGACGGGGATACGTTCCACGTGACATTCGACGCGGAGCCGGGCGATTGGACTATCCGCATGCTGGGCGTCGATACGCCGGAGACCGTGGATCCGCGTAAAGAAGTGCAATGCATGGGCAAGGAAGCGTCCGATTTCATGAAAGGGCTCCTGACGGGCAGGCGCGTGCGCCTCGAGGCGGATGTGCAGGCGGATGAGCGTGACAAGTACGACCGGCTCCTGCGCAACGTCCTCCTCGAAGACGGGACCGACGTGAACGCGTTGCTCGTCCGTCAGGGCTATGCGCATGCCTATCTCTCGTTCCCGCTCGCGCCCGAACGCAAGGTCGAGCTCCGTGATTTGCAGGAGCAGGCGAAAGCGGATACGGTCGGTCTGTGGAATCCGGAGAGTTGTCCGGTCCGATAATTCAAAACATGTCATCCTGAGGGAAGTCGGAGCGACGAAGGACCTTCCAGACAACCCCTCTGCCGAGAGTATCCGAAAGACGTGACGAAATAATCGGAAGTTTCTTCGTCGGACTCAGAATGACAATCATGTATCACTCGAATCGGATATGATATTCTGCTCCCTTTCGCCACTGCATAAAAAAATCCTCGTCCTCATCGCCATCGTCCTCATCGGCGTGGGTGTCTTCATCCTGATGAAGCCGAAGCCGGCGACGGACGTGCCTGAATCGGTGACGGTCGAAGTCTCGCAGGAGGTGATGACGATGCTCGCGTCGCCGACCGCACCGACTGAAGGGCCGACCACCGCCAAGGTCATGGTCACGGAGTTCCTCGACTACCAGTGCGAGGGATGTATGCAGTTCCAGCCCACGATGGACCGTGTCCGCGAGACCTATCAAGGCCGCGTCCGGTTCGTCGTCCGTCATTTCCCGCTCGTGGAGGGGCATTCCTTCTCCAAAGGCGCGGCTATCGCGGCGACATGCGCGGACCGTCAGGGGGAGTTCTTCGGTTATTCCTCGACGCTGTTTGCTCACCAGGATGCGCTCGCGCGGACGGACCTCGAAGGATACGCGGCGGAGCTCGGTCTCGACGAGGCATCGTTCGTCGCATGTCTCGACGACGTATCGGTCGCCGAGCAGGTGATGGCGGACCGTCGCGACGGCCAGTCGCTCGGCGTGCGGCAGACGCCGACGATCTTCCTGAACGACGCCATGCTCTCGGGCATCCCGTCGGAAGAGGAATTCCGCTCGCTCATCGACGGGATGCTGGAACGGTAGGGGATTTTTTGTCATCCCGAGCGAGTCCGACGAGCCGAGGGAACCCTTCAGGACCACAAAGGGATTCCTCCGCTCGTCGCAGAGACTCCTCGGTCGGAATGACAGATTCGGAATGACAGATAAGGATCGGCACTGTTCGGTTATTGGTTGATAACTTGAGGTGAGACTTGGAGTAACAGCTCGTTCACGAGCAGCTCCATCGAAGTATCTGATTTGATGCCACGTCGTGTCTTAAACCGCGCCTCGACCTGACC
>JAHJRN010000017.1 GCA_018830865.1 Patescibacteria group bacterium
ACCGGTTCCTGTTCGTCCGCAAGTAGACCTTGGACCCTCGGTCCCTTGGCCCTAAAACGGCACTTGGAACCTTGGGTACTTAGCCCTCTGGACCCCGTCCGACACACAATCCTCAACCTGGATTCGTGCGTTGGACGGGGTCGCTTGCTTTTTGATAAGATATCGCATGGAGAATAGACGAATCTGCTTGCGATCACGGTTGCAGGCGGTCGAAATCTGAATGGGTCCGTTTGCCAGAATGCCGGGCGGCACGCCACGACGCCCGCGAGCGTCGTAGTATGTCGGTCGGCAGCGTGCGTCGGCTCGTTCATAAACTGAAGATACTTGGTGTCGACAGCCGGTGGGCTAAAGGCCCCAAATAAAATTCAACCGCGAGAGTATTCGAGCGGTGGTGATCTGGATGGCTCTCGACACGGACAGGGCGGCTCGTCCACGATGAACGGTGACAACCGGTATGTCGCGATGCTGAACAGCGATTCCGGCAGGCGCATCCTCGACAACAACTGGTTCGACAACGAGTGGAACTCCGACAACCGGTTCCTGTTCGTCCGCAAATCTCTTCATGTTTTTTGAACGCCCTCTCCGACATCACGTCGGAGGGGGCTGTTTCGTCTGCAGATACTTCTGCCAGCGGCCGATGTCTTTACCGATATCGTTCAGCGGTACGAGAATGGCCGTGTATCTTCTTTGATCCAAACAGCGAACTTCCCACGCGGCCTGCATGAAAAATTTTAGGAGATCGAGTTTCGTGGATGCTCGCACGACGAACGCATGTTTTTGATCAGCACCTGCGTAGCCAGCGAGGAATATCAGCTCGATGACGTCAGTGAAGAGCGAATCGATTTTTGTACCGAGTGAAAACCTCGAGAGTCGTGGAAAGATGACGTGGTGGGCGTGCCAAATCTTGTACGCCTCGATCGTTTTCTGGAGCACGGGCACGTTTGACGTGATTCCCTGCGGGGGGGGGTATCATAGATGAACCATGAAGAGATGTTCCATACCGTTCGAGGAGGTCGCATCGCTCGAGAACCTCTGCGAGGCATGGCAGGAGTTTATCCGAGGGAAGCGGAAGAAGATAGACGTGCAGGAGTTCGCGATGGACCTCGGCGATGAGCTGGTCGCATTGCACCAAGACCTCATGTGGGGGACGTACGTCCACGGACCGTATCGGCATTTCCGCATCAATGACCCGAAACCCCGCGATATCCACAAGGCCAGTGTCAGAGACCGACTCCTGCATCACGCGATCCATCGGAAACTCTATCCGTTTTTCGCCTCGACGTTCATCGCGGATTCGTATTCCTACCAGAAAGGCAAAGGTCTACACCGCGCCCTCGATCGTTTCCGCACGATGGCACGGAAGGTCGGTCAAAACCATTCCCGGACATGCTGGGTCCTGAAATGCGATATCCGAAAGTATTTTGCGAGCGTGGACCACGGCATCTTATCGCGGATTCTGGCGGATCGGATGATTGACCAGCGGCTTCTTCGGCTTCTCGTGGACGTCGTCGGAAGTTTTCACGTTACGTCCGTAAAAGGAATGCCGCTCGGCAACCTGACGTCCCAGTTGTTCGCGAACGTCTATCTGAACGAGCTCGATCAGTTCGTGAAGCGTGGCTTGGGCGTGAAGCATTACGTCCGATATGCCGACGATTTCGTCCTGCTCTTGAACGACAGGCCGGCACTCGTCGTCATCCTGCCGAAGTTGCGGTCATTCCTTTCTGACCGCCTTGCGCTTGAATTGCATCCCGACAAGATATCCATCGCGACGTTCGCCTCGGGCGTGGATTTTCTCGGCTGGGTCCACTTCCCGCACCATCGGGTGCCGCGCACGAAGACGAAGAGAAGGATGTCCAAGCGGATACGGGGGAACCCAAAAGATGAGACGCTTCAGTCGTATCTTGGGTTATTGGAGCGTGGCGATACGTACTATGTACGGTCGCTCCTGATGGATGATTATTGGTTGTATTCGGAGATGTTCGTTCGGAATGCGGCTTCAGAATACCGGTCCGCGAAGCGTTGACAGGAGGGTTGTTTTCCGGGCTGTCGCGTGGTACGATTTTTGGGCATTGAACACCCGAAAATCGCCGAATTATGCAGCTTTTCTGGCATGGTCTCTCCTCCATCCGCATCGAGAGCAAAAGCATGAATATCGAGGGGACGCTCCTCACCGATCCCTTTCCGAACGAGTCCAGACTCCGGCTCCCGCGGACGCTCGCGCCGGATATGTTGGTCCTGTCCCATCAGGATCGGTCGCGTTTTAATCTCGAGGGCGTCAATGGCACGCCCTTCATGATTTCCAATCCGGGGGAATACGAGGTCAAGGGCATTTTCGCGCAAGGGATTCAGGATCCGACCGCGGACACGGAGACGAAGCGCCCGATCGTCTTCCGGTTCGACGTCGAAGGGATGGCCATCGCTTTCTTGGGTCAGCTGAAGCGTCCGCTCACGCCGTTTGAGGTCGAGGCGCTCGGCGACATCGATATCCTCGCCCTGCCGGTGGGTGGCGGAAACGTCCTCGATGCGAAGAACGCGAGCGACACCATCTCGACCGTGGAACCGCGTATCGTCATTCCGCTGTATTACGACGTGCCGGGCATGAAGGAGAAACTCGGGAGCGTGGATGCCTTCTGTAAACAGCTCGGCGTCTGCACGCGTCAGGACATGACCAAACTCAAGATCGCGAGGAAGGACCTGCCGTCGGAGAACATGGTCGTCATGGTCCTCGAACGCTCCTGACCTATCAATCCGCATGCCCATCAAGCGAAGCGACACGGAGAAGAAAGCCCCTCGACGGCGACGTCCCGTCGCCCGGAAGTCCACGGCGGCATCGGGGGACATTCCTCCGCGCATCCTCTCGTCGGAGGAGAAGCGTGAACTCATCCTTGCGCACGCCGAAGCGCGCCATCCTTCGGATCCGGTCCAGCGTTTCAGCATGTGGGCCGGCGTCGCCGTCTGCGTAACGTTCGTGCTCGTCGGTTGGTTTTCCACGCTCGGAAGCGGCATCCGTTCCTCGCTCGCGGGAAACATGGATCCTGGCGTGAGGCAGGCGCTTGAGGAGGGGAAACGCGCGATGGACGAGGCCCCGGCGTTCGACCAGACCGTGCGTGACCTCACCGACCGGCTCCAGACCGCTGCCGCCGCGGACGCGATGGTCGAGGAGCTGGCCGCGGCCATGAACGCGACGACGACGGATGGCGTTGCCACATCGACGGCCACGAGGGTCGACCTGTTCCGTCCCGCGCCACCGACCACCACGACCATTACCACGACCACGACACCGTAACGTATACCTATGGACAAACAACAGAAGCTCCCGGACATCGTCGCCGGGAAGGACGTCGGGAAGATCGAGATGCGGCCCATCGTCGAGGAGATGCGCACGGCGTATCTCGACTATGCGATGTCGGTCATCATCGCGCGCGCCCTGCCGGACGTCCGCGACGGCATGAAACCGGTCCACCGGCGCATCCTGTACTCGATGTGGCAGTCCGGCCTCCGGTCCACCGCAAAGTTCAAGAAGTGCGCGACCGTGGTCGGTGACGTGCTCGGCAAATACCATCCGCACGGCGACAGCGCGGTGTACGATTCGCTCGTGCGCATGGCGCAGGATTTCTCGCTCCGGTATCCGCTCATCCGCGGCCAGGGGAACTTCGGATCCATGGACGGCGACTCGGCCGCCGCCTACCGCTACACCGAGGCCAAGCTCGCGACCATCGCCGAGGAGATGCTCTCGGACATCGAGAAGGACACCGTGGACTTCGTGCCCAACTACGACGGCTCGCACAAGGAACCGTCCGTGCTCCCGGCCACGCTCCCGAACCTGCTCCTGAACGGCACGCTCGGCATCGCGGTAGGCATGGCAACCAACATCCCGTCACACAACCTCACGGAACTCTGCGACGGCATCGCGGCCCTCATCGAGAACCCGGACATCACGATCGAGGAGCTCATGGAACATATCAAGGGTCCGGATTTCGCGACGGGTGGCATTATCTACAACACCAAGGACATCCTGCAGGCGTACGCCACGGGCAAGGGAGGCATCGTGATGCGCGCGAAGACCGACATCGTCGAGGAGCGGTCCGGCGCATTCCGCATCATCGTCACCGAGATCCCGTATCAGGTGAACAAGGCCACGCTCGTCGAGCAGATCGCGACGCTCGTGCAGGAAAAGCGCATCGACGGCATCCGGGACCTGCGCGACGAATCAAACAAGGACGGCGTGCGCGTCGTCGTCGAACTCAAGAAGGACGCGTATCCCAAGAAGGTGCTGAACCAGCTCTTCAAGATGACGCAGCTGCAGGACACGTTCCACGTGAACATGCTCGCGCTCGTCGACGGCATCCTTCCGCGCGTGCTCACGCTCAAGAACATCCTCGAGGAGTACGTGAAGCACCGGAAGGTCATCGTACGGCGTAGCACCGAATACGACCTCGCGAAGGCCAAGGAACGCGCACACATCCTGGAAGGGTTGCGCATCGCCCTCATCAAGATCGACGAGGTCATCGCGACCATCAAGAAGTCGCAGGACAAGGACGAAGCGAAGACGAATCTCATCAAGAAGTTCAAGCTTTCCGAGATCCAGGCGACGGCCATCCTCGAGATGCGGCTCCAGCAGCTCGCGAACCTCGAACGCCTCAAGATCGAGCAGGAATACAACGAGAAGATGGAGCTCATCAAGGAGCTCGAGTCTATCCTCAAGTCGGCGAAGAAGATGCTCGATATCATCAAGAAGGAGGTGCTCGGCCTGAAGGAGAAGTACGGCGACGAGCGCCGGACCCAAGTCGTGAAGACGCCGCTCGGCGACTTCTCGGTCGAGGACCTCATCCCCGAGGAATCGACGGTCGTGATGATCACGGCCGACGGCTACATCAAACGCCTGCCGCCCGATACGTTTCGTCAGCAGCACCGCGGCGGTAAGGGCGTGTCCGGCCTCACGACCAAGGAAGAGGACCAGGTCGAACACCTCTTCTCGACGAGTACGCATGCGGATTTGCTTTTCTTCACGACGCGCGGCCGCACGTTCCTGCTCAAGGCCTATGAGGTCCCGCAGGGGAGCCGGACCGCCAAGGGGCAGGCCATCGTGAATTTCCTCCAGCTCGCGCCGGGCGAGAAGGTCTCCGCGATCCTGCCGCTCGGTCAGGCGCTGAACAGCAAGAAGGCAGCCGACCCGTCCATGAAGTACCTTCTCATGGTGACGGGGCAGGGGACCATCAAGAAGACTGCGCTCGAGGACTTCAAGAACGTCCGGCGCAGCGGCCTCATCGCCATCAATATCCGTGAGGGCGACGAACTGCAGTGGGTGCGGTTCACGTCCGGGAAAGACGAAGTTTCGCTCGTCACGCATGCGGGCCAGTCCATCCGGTTCTCGGAGGCGGACATCCGGCCCATGGGACGGACCGCGGCCGGCGTGCGTGGCATCAAGTTGAAAAAGAACGATGCTGTCGTCGGCATGGACGTGATTCCCGCGGCCGCCGCGAAGTCTGGGGACCTCCGGCTCTTCACCATCGCGGAGAATGGCCTCGGCAAGCGCACACCGCTCGACGAATACAAGGTCCAGCGTCGCGGCGGTTCCGGCATCCGCACGATGCGCGTGACGACGAAGACGGGCACCGTGGTCGGCGCGTACATCTCCAAGGGCGACGACCATCGCGACCTCATCATGATCTCGAAGCATGGCATCGTGGTCCGCACGCCGTTCAAGAGCGTCCCGTCCCTCGGCCGCGACACGCAGGGCGTCCGCGTCATGCGCTTCAAGGAACCGGGCGACGTCCTCTCCAGTGTCACGTTCGTGACGACGGACGAGCCAAGGAAGGAGTAGGTTACGCGATTCGGAAACAGAAAACACCCCGCATGCCGCGGGGTGTTTTTGGATGCGTCAGTGCGCGAGTTCGATGATGCGCGTGATGAGGTCGCGGTACGGGATGTCACTCGCTTGCATGAGGCGGGGGAACATCGAGATGTCCGTGAAACCCGGGAGCGTGTTGATCTCGTTCAAGTAGACGCGGCCGTCGCGAACGAAGAGGTCGACGCGTGCGAACCCTTCGCATCCGCACAGCCGATAAGCTCGTTCCGCCAACCGCTTTGCGTCTTCGACGACGTTCTCGGGGAGCTGCGCGGGGATGTCGAATTCCGCCCGGTCGATGACATATTTCTCGTCGTAGCTGTAGAACTCTTGCGATGGTTTGACCCTTCCGGGGACCGATACGGTCACCTTCGCGTTTCCGAGCACGGCAATTTCAATTTCTTCGAAGTCCACGAGACCTTCTTCGATGAGGACTGTGTCGTCGTGTTTGCGTGCTTCTTCTATGGCGCTGCCGAGGGCCGCCATGTCCATCACTCGCGTGATGCCGACGGATGATCCCGAGTTCGACGGTTTCACGAAGAGTGGAAAGGAGAAAACCCGGAGCGATTCCCTCCACGTCGCTTTTTCGTCGCTGACGTCGTCGGAGCGGTCGATGACGACGAATCGTGTCTGGAGGATGTCGTGTCCGGCAAGCAGCGTCTTGAACCGCACCTTATCCATGCAGAGGGCGGACGCCAAGACCCGGCATCCGCAGTAGGGGACATGTCGGCTTTCGAAGATAGCTTGGAGCACGCCGTTCTCGCCGAATTTTCCATGCATCATCGGGAGGGCGATATCGAAGGTATCTGAAAAGTCCGACTGGGCAATGACCGTCCCCGTCCGATCGTCCATGTCCCGGACACGTCGGAAGTCGCCGTCCTTATCCCAAAAAATAGGCACGATCTCGAAGCGCGACGTGTCGATATTAGCCACGACGTTCTTCGCCGAAAGGACCGAGACCTCCGCCTCGTTACTCATCCCGCCGAAAAAAAGCCCGACGCGTTTCATCGTCATCCGATCACCTTGTCGATGAGGCCGTAGTCGAGCGCCTGCTTGGGGGACATGAAGTTGTCGCGCTCCGTATCCGTCTCGATTTTCTTGAGGGTCTGGCCTGTGTGCTTCTGGAGGATCTTGTTCAGCTGGTCGCGGGTCTGGAGGATGCGTTCGGCGTGGATCTTGATGTCCGTGGCCTGGCCTTCCATGCCGCCGAGCGGCTGGTGAATCATGATCTCCGCGTTCGGAAGCGCGAACCGCTTGCCCTTGGCGCCGCCCGCGAGGATGATCGCGCCCATCGAGGCCGAGAGGCCCATACAGATGGTCGAGACGTCGCACGAGACGTGCTGCATCGTGTCGTAGATGGCGAGACCAGCCGTGACGGAGCCACCAGGCGAGTTCACATAGAGCTTGATGTCCTTCGTCTTATCCTGGCTCTCGAGGAACAGGATTTGCGCGACGATGATGTTCGCGACCTCGTCCGAGATGGGCGTGCCGAGCATGATGATACGATCCTTCAGGAGGCGCGAGTAGATGTCGTACGCGCGCTCGCCGTAGTTCGTCTTCTCGATGACGGTCGGCACGAGCCAGTTGTTTTGGGTAGTGGAGTCGATTTCGTAGGGGTTTCTCATACCAGGCCTAGTGTAGATGAAACGGATTTAGCAGTCAAACATGGCGAGTGCCAATAGGCACGATACCTCGCATCGGTCTTGACGGTCATCAGAATGACCTTTATGCTCACGTTTCCCTTTTCAACGGAGGTTCGTCAATCATGTGGGAACGTGTCTATGACCAGGCGGCGGTCTGCCAGAGCTGCCAGTCGTGCCCAATCGTCGAGATCAACCATGCCGAGCAGAGGGTCCGCATCTCGGACCCGGCGAAGCCGAAGAGCGGCACCTTCACTATGACCCTCGAGGAATATCGTATATTCTTCAACAATGCCCCGCGTTCCTTCTGACTCCTACCGCCGGCGGCATCGCCGCCTCACCCCGTGACCCTCTCGGACCCGGGGTCTTTTTTTATGCCGACGAGCTTCGGTCCGTCCTCTGTGACCGCGATACGACCGTCCACCATGAACGCGGCAGCTTTCGTGTGGCCGCCGCCGCCGAGACGTTTGGCTACGGCTGCGACGTCGCGTCCCACGCTGCGCATCGATCCTTTCACCTTGCCGCCAGGGAGCTCCTGCAGGATGAGGATCGTACCTGCATCGCCCGTGACGGCGTTCAGGAAGTTGCTGAAACCGGAGGTGACCGCGCGTTTCGTCTCGCCCGTCATGTCCGTGAGGTCCGATTCGAGCAGGTACGTCAGGGCGAAGTCGGACGCCGCGTCGCGATGGAGGCGCGAGAGCATCAGGCCCCAGACCTTGAGCATGTCGATCGTCTTGTCGCGGATCATATGCCGCACGATGTCGCTGTTTCGCGCTCCGGCCGTGAGGAGGGCGGACGCCGCCGCGATGGCCGAGGGCGTCGTGGCCGCGTTCGAGAAGTTGCCCGTGTCGAAGAGGATGCCCGTGAGGAGGGACGTGGCCATGGCCTGATCGATGCGGATGCCGTTCGTCTCGAAGAAACGGAAGACGATTTCGCACGTCGAGCTCGCGTCCGTGTCGACGATGTTCAGGTCCCCGTACCGGGCGTTGATCGCGTGATGGTCGATGACCGCGAGCAGGTATCCCTTCGGAAGTCGGGGGAGCAGGTCGGCCACACCGCAGTAGGCGAGGTCGCCGGAGTCGAGTGCGATGACGAGGTCATAGGCAACATCGAAGACGGTCGTGTCCGTGGTGAGCCGATGCGCGTGGTCCAGGAAGTTGAGCTGGTCGGGGAGCGGGTCCCGGCAGAAGGCCGTGACGGTCTTCCCTTCGCGGAGCAGCCATCCGACGAGGGCCGTCGCAGCGCCGGCCGCATCCCCGTCCGGCCGCTTGTGCGGCAACAGCAAGACGCGGTCCGCGTTCCGGATCGCATCATGGAGCTTCGTGAGCAGGAGTCGGTCATCCGCCATAGGCGATGGAGAACCTTATCCGCTTTCGTCCGTCCCGTCAATCCTCCCCGGTCAGAGTTGCCCCTCGTTCTTGAGACGCTGGATTTCCGCGTCGATGCTCGCAGCGTTCTCCTCGGTATGGTCCGTCTCCCAATGGAGCCTCGGTATGCGGCGCAGGCGGAGATGCTCGGCGAGCCCTTCGTTGATTTCGGGGCGGTATTCCTCGATGGCGGCGAGGCAGGCCTCTTCCATCGAGACGGGGAGCACCGAGATGGTGCCTTTAGCATGACGCGTATCCCGCGTCAGCACAGCGTCCACGAGCGTGACGAGCGCGCCCTTCGGGAATTCGACGCGTTCCGCAAGGACCAGTGCGAGCGCATCCCGGAACCGCTGCATCCCGCCGCCTTCCTCGAGTCGTTTCGTGTGAGGCATAACGACCATACGCTACCACATGCCGGCCAGCCCTACCAAAGACCGGGCGATTCCGCTACGCTATGCATCCAAACACGCTATGTATCTTCGCCGTCTCGAGCTGCAGGGTTTCAAGGCATTCGCACAGAAAACTGCCCTTGAATTCATTCCGGATGCCGGTGCGCGGAAAGGCCTGACGGCCATCGTCGGGCCGAACGGCTCCGGCAAGTCGAACATCGCGGACGCCATCCGCTGGGTGATGGGGGAACAGAGCATGAAGCTCCTACGCGGGAAGAGGTCTGAGGACGTCATCTTTTCTGGGACCGACAAGAAGCCGCGCGCCGGATTCGCCGAGGTCCGCATGACGCTCGTGAACGACGACCGGCCGGACATCGACCTGCCGGAGATCGTGATTGCGCGGCGGCTGTACCGCGATGGTCAATCCGAGTACGAGGTCAATCGGAAACAGGTACGCCTCACGGATGTGGTCCTGCTTCTCGCGCAGGCTGGCGTCGGTCAGAGGACGTATAGCGTCATCGGTCAGGGGATGGTCGACGCCATCCTGTCCGCGTCACCGACCGAGCGTAAGGAATTCTTCGACGAGGCATCCGGCATCCGACCGTTCCAGCTGAAGCGTCAGGCATCGATCGCCAAGCTCGAGGCCACGAAAGAGAACCTCCGTCAGGCCGAGCTGCTCCTGCGGGAGATCGGCCCGCGCCTTTCGTCGCTCGAACGTCAGGCGAAGCGCCTGCAACAGCGCGGCGGCATCGAAACGGAATTGCGTGAACTCGAACGTGTTTATTTCGGCGGCATCTGGCATGGCCTGCGGACAGGACTCCATCTCGCGAAGTCGCGCGTGTCGGCCGCGGATTCGGAGCGCGAAGCGCGCGCCAAGGATACGGCGCGGCTCGAAGTGGACCTCACCGCGCTCGAGAAGGCGACGCCGCCGAGCGAAGGGTTCCGGGAGATCAGGAAGACATTGGATGCGCTTGCGGAAGAACGGACAGGGTTGCGCGAGCGTCAGTTGCGCATCGAGGCGTCGAAGGAGGTCGCACAAGCGCGCGCCGAGAAGTCATGGTCGCCTCTGTCACTCTCGAAGATCATCGAATCGGTCGAGATCGTCCGAAAACTGCACGACGCGATCTGGAAGGCCGTCGCATCGGAAGCCCCGGACCTCGTGGCGGTCCGGAAGGCCGTCGAGGAGGCGCGGACGGCGAACGTAGATCTCATATCCAAGCTCCAGAGGCCTGCGCCGGAAGCGTCGAAGGAGAAGCCTGTCGATTCCGAGATGGAGCGGGAGATCCTGGTCCTTGCACGGGAGATGGCCACCATCCAGGAGAAGGTTTCGGACGCGGAACGCCGGCTCGACGAATGGAATCGCGGGGAGGAGACGAAGCGTACCGAGATTTTCACCTTGCAACACAAGCTGACGGCCGTCCGGAATGACGCGGCGCAGGCGGAGCGAAAGGCGAGTGAGGCGGCCGTGGAGATGGCGCGTCTCGAGACGCGGCGCGACGGGTTCCTGCAGGATTTCCGTGCGAACGCCCCGCACCTCGAAGCCGATATCGAGGCCATCGCGGACGCGGCAGGCGCGATTCCTCAAGAGTCCGCCCCGGAAGCGCTCGGCCCCAAGCTCTCGCGGCTTCGGTCCCAGCTCGAATGGATCGGCGGCATCGATCCGGAGATCCTGAAGGAGTACGAGGACACGAAGAAGCGTTTCGAGGGTCTCGCGACGCAAAGCGACGACCTCAAACAGGCGATGACATCGCTCGACACCATCATCTCGGAGCTCGACACGACCATCAAGGAACGGACCGAGACGTCCTTTCGTCTCCTAGACCGTGAGTTCGGACAGTACTTCAAGAAACTCTTCGGCGGAGGGGAGGCACGGCTCATAGAGATCGCGCCTGAACCGGAAATCGACCTAGAGGGCAATATCGTCGCGGATGTCGCGCCAGACGCCGGACCTGCCGGCATCGATATCCAGGCGACACCTCCGGGCAAGCGGCTGAGGTCCATCGCCCTTCTTTCGGGCGGGGAACGCGCGCTCACGTCCATCGCCCTCATCTGTGCCATTATGGCGACCAATCCCTCGCCCTTCGTCGTCCTCGACGAGGTGGACGCCGCGCTTGATGAGTCGAATTCCCGAAAGTACGCGGATATACTCAATACTTTGGCGGATCGGACACAGTTCGTGGTCATTACCCATAATCGAGCCACGATTCAGCAGGCGCATGTCCTGTATGGAGTGACCATGGGGCAGGATGGGGTTTCCCAGCTTCTTTCCGTGAAGCTGGATGACGTGGTGAAGGAAACGTAGGGTTTATCGAGTTTTTTCTACGCTTGACAGAGGAGGGGTAGGCCTCTATACTTAGGGGACGCTGCCCCTTAAACGGTCTTTCGAGAGCCCGTTTTTTCATCCCTTTGGAGAGTCTGTCAGGGTCTTGACAGATTATCCGACCTATGGTACAAGGGGAGCATCGGAATGAGGTCTTTAGCAATCCGCGTCCACGACAAGCATGGGACTTTTTCATAGGGTGCCGCAGGTCTTCGGACTCGCTCTCCCCTACAAAAAAGTTTCTTGGATGCGGATTGCTTAAGGCCTTTTTCTATTTGCCCTTCCCGAGAGGGGCGTTCGATGGAATACTACGGCACATGACCGACACGAAGAAGACTAGCGAGAACAGGATGAAGTTGGACACGGCGACCCTGAAGGCGTTCGTGACATGGACGAGCGTGACGATCGGCGTCCTCGCGTTTTTTTTCATGGCGGCCGCAGGTGGGGCCATCGCCTATGCGAAGCTCTATGACGGGAGGATCTTCCCGGGCGTTCGCGTCCTGGACGTGAGGCTCGACGGGCTGATGAAAGAGGAGGCGCGGCAGGCGGTGCAGACCGCCATCGACGCCGCCCTCACCAAAGGGCTCCGATTCACCTTTCGCGGAGCCGAGGTGAACCTCGGTGTCACCATCCCCGCGACCGCGGATCCGGACGCGTCCCGCGACCTCATCCGTTACGGCATCGACCAGTCCATTGAAGAGGCGTATGACACGGGCCGTGGCGACGGATGGCTGCGCGACATCGCGGAGCAGTTGAACGCGCGCGCGCGTCCGCGTCGTATCGCGGCGGATATCACCTTCGACGGGCCCGGCATCGAGGATGCGCTGAAGGTCGCGCTGAAGGAACATCTCGTCTCGGTCGAGGACGCCTCGTTCTCCATCGTGGTCGCGACCGGCAGCGCGCCGTTCATCCATATCGAGAACGAGCGCTCGGGCGTGACCTATCGCACCGAGAAAGCCATGGAGACCCTGCGTCGGCAGGTTGAAAGCCTCACATTCGAGCCTATCGCGCTCGAGGAGGAGACGGCGCGTCCCGCCTTCACGCGGGACGATCTGGAAAACCTCACGGACGAGGTCATGGAGATTCTTCAGCGTCCGAAGCTCGTGTTCACCTACGACGGCACGCGCTATCCCATTCCAACCTCGACCCTTGCGGCGTGGATTGTCGTCCATCCAGCGGACGGCCGGCCGAGTGTCGGCATCGACGAAGAGAAGTTCGCCGCATCTATCCGCGCCATAGTTCCCGGCATCGAGCAGGAGGTGAAGAACGGGAGTCTCGTCATCAAGGATGGCGTCATCGAATCGTTCGTCCCTGGGACGCAAGGCGTGGCGTTCGACGTCTCCGCCATCCTCGCATCGGTCCAGGCCTCCTGGCCGCCGTCATCTACCTTCCCGCTCGTCGTGAAGACGATTTCCGGATCCATCCTCGGCGACGATCCGGAGCGCCTCGGTATCAAGGAGATCATCGGCGTGGGTCGTTCGGATTTTTCCGGATCGCCCTCGAACCGTCGCGGGAATATCCGAAAGGGCGCGGAGAAGGTGAACGGAACCATCATCGCCCCGGGCGAGGAATTCTCATTGCTTAAGACACTCGGGCCCATCGACGGTGCGAACGGGTGGTTGCCGGAGCTCGTCATCAAGGGGAACAAGACCACGCCCGAATATGGCGGGGGACTGTGCCAGATCGGCACCACGACGTTCCGCGGCTCGGTCAATTCCGGCCTTCGGATCACGGAGCGCCGCAACCACTCCTATCGCGTGAGCTACTACGAGCCCGCAGGCACGGATGCGACCATTTACGACCCGGCGCCGGACTTCAAGTTCATGAACGACACGGCGCATCACGTCCTCATCAACGCGTACCTGAAAGGCAACGAGGTCGTCTTCGAGTTTTGGGGCACGGAGGACGGCCGCGTCGTGGACCCCATCAAGCCGCGTATCTACAATATCGTCTCCCCGCCGGCCATGAAGCTCATCGAGACGTTGGATCTCGAGCCCGGCAAGAAGAAGTGCACGGAGTCGGCACATGCGGGCGCGGATGCGGAGTTCACCTACCACATCACGTACGTGGACGGCACCGAACATGAGGAGGTCTTTTCGAGCCATTACCGCCCGTGGCAGGCCGTGTGCCTCGTGGGCGTGGAGAAGCTCTCTGAACCGGAGACGGACGCAGACGCGACGCCAGCACCGTAGCTGGCCGCAGAGGAAAGCTGGCGGTCGGAACCGCCTCTAACCCCTCCTTCGTAAGGAGGGGAATGAGAGCGTGTGCTACACTATCGGCGTATGCCGTCACGTTCGAATGCCGACTGGTTCGGCGGGCAGGAAGAGGCGCAGCTCTCCGTGGACGTCTATCGCGACAAGAAGGACCTCGTGATCACGTCGCCGATGGCTGGCGTAAAGCCGGACAACCTCGACATCTCCATGCACGGGGATTTGCTTACGGTGCGCGGGACGCGGTCGTATGCCAAGGAGATTCCGGAGGATGACTGGTACTATCGTGAGAACTATTGGGGGTCCTTCAGCCGATCCATCGTTTTGCCTCATGAGGTCGCGGTGGACAGTGCCAAAGCAAGCCTCAAGAACGGGGTCCTGGAGATCCGGATCCCCATCAGCACGCAGGGCAAGAAGATGAAGGTCACATGGGAAGAATAATGCGCACAAGCGGCCCCAGGACATGGGCCGTTTTTTGTTGTGCGTATGGTATACTACATAGGTCCTCACTATGGACGGACTGCCTTGGATGAACGGAGCGGCAGAGCGTTGGCGTTCTCTCGCGCGAGAGCAGAAAATCTCTGCCGGTCTCTTGGGTTTCTGCGGCCTTCTTGCCATCGGGTTATCGATGCAGAGGATTCATGCGAAGATCGTGGATCCATTCACGGTATCCGAGGCGCAGTTCAGGCAGGCGAAGGAGGCTATCGATACCATTACACCGGCGCAGCGCGAGATAGCGGAGGCGAAACGCCGCGATACGGACGGCGACGGCATCTCGGATTACGACGAGGAGCATGTACTGTCGACCTCGCCGTATCTTCGCGATACGGATGGCGACGGCACGCCCGACAACGTCGAGCTCGCCATGGGGCAGAACCCGAACTGTGGCCTCGGCGACACGTGTGCGGCCCTACGTCTCGACACGTCGGCGCTGTCCAGCTCCACCAACTGGATGATCCCGGGTGCGGAGAGCGACGTAGGCGAATCCTTCTATGCCGATTTCCAGCGCGGCGCGAATGAGGGGAAGGCGGCTCTGCGCGCGGCGGGCGCGACGTCGACGGATCTGGAACCCACGCTCATCCGGGACCCGGACGAGATTCGCAAGATCCTGCGTGCAAGTCCGGAACTCGACCAGTCCCTCGTGGAGAGACTGACGGATGCCCAGCTCCTTGAGCTGTACGACCAGGCGGTCGCTGAATCGGTGAAGCAGAAAGCGGAATCCGCTGGAGCCCTCAGCGGGACTTCCTTAACCCCGGACATCTCCGACTAGGACCCTATGGACCACGAACCGACCCGATTCCGTTCTTTCTCGAAGCGAGTCATGCTCGCCGGTGTCGGGGTCCTTGTCGTCCTCCATCTTACGATGCCTATCCAGGCGCGCGCGGCGTCGCTCGGCATCGAGGCCACGCCCATCCCCGGAGCGGGCATGCCGGTCTACATCACCGGGAACGCGTATCAGGAAATCCAGAAGCAGTTCGATGGCATCGGCGTGACGCTCACGACCGGCGCCATCACCACGCTCATGAACGTCGCGCAGACGTTCCTCCAGCGCATCGCCTACGACTTGGCCCAGCGTATCCTGACCGGCGACGCGGGCCAGCATCCCATGTTCTGGGAGGATGGGTTTGCGGATCATATGGGCAAAGTGATGGAGGACGTCGGCAACCAGTTCATCAGCAGCATCAATTCAGAGTTTTTCGATCCCATCCTCGGGTTCAACCTGTGTACGCCTATCGACCCGTTGAGCCTCCAGCTGTCGTTGATGGGCCCCGGCCAGATTGGCCTGCTCCAGGCGGATTGCGACATCGCGAAGATCGCGGCGAATTTCGAGCAGACGAAACAGGGGTTCGAGACCGAGGCGGAGAAGTGGAATACGATCGACAACATCTATCAACCCAACCAGAGCGAGCTCGGCGTCAACCTCGGCCTGCATGCGAGCTATCTTGATGCGAAGCTCAAGTCCATGAAGGGCGCGGAGCTCGACCGTCGGGAGACGCAAGGGTTGAAACAGGTCACGGATATCATCAGCGGGAACATCACGACACCGTCGCAGGCCGTGAAGGACGCCATGTCCGAGGCCGGCATGATGAAGCTCGTGAAGGAGAAGGGGCAGCTGTCCATGAACTTGCTGGCGGCGAACGCTTTCAAGCTCGGCGCCATCCAACTCGGTCTCCTCACGGCGTCCACCTTCGTGAACACGTTGCTCGTCGGCGCGCTCGAGAAGCTCTTCGGCGGCATGACCGGCGCGAGCGTCGATGTCTCCGGCATCGATCTCGTACAGTACGAGGGAGCGGGGAACAGCAATGTGGCTGTAGCGCGTATCACCTTTTCCGACCTCCTCACGCCGAACCTGTACACGACCGCGAACCAGGATTTCGTGACCGAGTTGTCGGCGTGTCCGACCCCGCGTAACATCTTCAACTGCGCCATGGACGAGGCACTCGCGGCTGCGCTCCGCATGACCGGCGAGACGGGTGGTTATACGGTCGGACGTGCGTCGCTCGTGACGCTGAACAATCAGCCGCCCTCGAATCCCGAGTTCTTGCATAAGGATTGGGAGCTTATCCCGGATTCAGAGGTGAAGGACAACACGGACCCGACGTGCTATCAGCGCGCCTACTGCGCGTCCAACCTCGCGAAGCTCCGGTATGCGCGCATCCTGCCCGTGGGATGGGAGATGGCCGCGAACTCCGCGTACAACAAGAAGCGCAACGGCAAGTACGTGACGCTTGAGGAGGCCATCCGCGGGTTCAACGTCTGTAACGAACAGGGACAGGCCGACTCGACGCATCCGTGGTGCCACCTCATCGATCCAAACTGGGTCCTGACGGCGCCATCCTTCCAGTGTCGCGTCCAAGGATACAGCGACTCTATCTTCCCGGGTTCGCCTCTTCGGTTGCAGGAGTGCGCAGACGCCGTTTCGTGCCTCAAACGGGACGATAAGGGCGCATGTACCGGCGGATACGGGTTCTGCCTCGCGGAGAAGCCGGTGTGGCGGTTCAACGGCGATGAGTGCCTTGAGCGGTTCGCGAGCTGTCGGACATACATGACCCGGACGAAGGAGCGCGTTTCCTATATACGTAATACCATCGACTATGGGTCCTGTTCTACCGAGAACGTCGGATGCCTCTGGTATGCGACGACGCGCGACGTGACCGCGACCACGACCGCGTGGTCCACGAATCCGAACGACCGCATTTATCTCGACGCGTCGGTCAAGACCTGCGCCGCCTCCAACGACGGGTGTACGAAGCTCTATACGGTGGCGTTCGGGTCCCCGGCGCTGAACCTCATTCGCAACGCGTCGTTCGAATCTTCTCCGACGAACATCGACGGGAGCTCGGACGATACCAAGCTCGTCGCGTGGACCCTGTCCGGCGACTATGTCCGGCCACAACCGGAGGACGGCGCGAGCGCGGCGGAAGGCGGTAGGAGTCTCGGCGGCGTGGCGAACATCGGGACGGCCGTCTCGGACGACGTCGCGGTCGAAGCCATCCGGAACTACACCTTCAGCGTCTACGCGCGGAAAGCCAATCTCACGCTGAATGACGGGACGTTCGTGGCCCAGCTTCGGTTGAAGGACACGAATGGCGGTGACGTGCCGGCCGGTCCATACTTCCGCAGCGATCCCGGTTGTTCGATCAAGCAAGCGAACCTCGTAGGATTCCAGGAGACGGCCTCGTCCGAGTCGTGGGTACGGTATCAGTGCACGTTCGTGGCGAACGCGGATTCGGCGTTCGCCTCCGTCGAGATTTCCGGCACCAACGTCCTGATCGACGCCCTGCAGCTCGAGGAGACCGAAGCCGCGACCTCCTTCGTGGACGGCCTCGCCTCCGGCCTCACGGAAAAATACCTTAAGGTCGCGCCGGAGGAACTCCGTTGCACGGGCAGGAAGGGCGAGGACCACAAGGATTGCGATGCATACGCGCGCATGTGCAGCCAAGGCGACGTCGGCTGCCAGGGCTACCGTGACGTCGACATCCCGACCGCGCCCGAGATCCCGGCATCGCTTTCCGCCACGGACTTCTGCCTGGCGAGCTGCGTGGGATACGCGGAATACCGCAAGCAGGCGAGCACGTTCGACCTCGGCCGCAACGCGGACCCACGTCTCGACGATCCAGAGGACGAGATCGCCGCCACTTTCGTCCCGGCCTACGCGAAGTCGTGTGTCATCCAGGACGTGGGGTGCGAGGAGTTCACGAACGTCGAGATGGCCGCGGTAGGAGGTGAGGGCAAGGCGTATTTCAACTACATCCGCGCTTGCGAGAAACCCGGCCCGGAGACGGCGACGTACTTCACGTGGGAAGGGTCCGACACGACCGGCTACCAGCTCCGCACGTGGAGCCTCATCAAGAGCGCGCCGGGGTCGGCGATGCCGCCGAAGATCGTACAAAAGGCCGGACCGGACGGCATCCTGAAGGAACCGTCGACCTGCAACGACTACACCTGGAATCTCGGTATCGACCAGGACTGCCGACAGATCTACGACACGGACGGCAATGTCTTCTACGCGTATTTCTCGCAGACCGTCGTCTCGTCCGATTCCTGCACCGACTTCCGCAAGAACAGGTCAAACGCCGCGGATTGCGAGAAGACCGGCGGGACGTACACGCCGGCGACAGGGGAGTGTCTGTACCGCATCCTTCCTTCCGAAAGCCGCCTCTGCGGCAACACGTCGGCCGGCTGTCGCGCGTATATCGGCACCACGGGACGTAACACGTCGATGGTGCTGGAGGAGGATTTCAAGGCCACGACCGGAACGACGCCCTTCGGCTCGGAGCCGAACGTCGACGTCTCGCTCTCGAATGAATCCGTGCTCGTCGGCGACCAGTCGCTCAAGATCACGGGGACCGGGACGCTGACCGTCTCGACCCAGTTCACGTCGTACCCGAACCAGTACTACCGCGTTTCGTTCTGGGCGAAGACGACCCAACCCGCGCAGGGCTCGCCGGCCACATTGAAGGTCGACGGCACGGTCGTCGCGTCCATCCCGATGGAGGTCGACTGGCGGCGATATGAGTTCGGTCCATTCGAGGCAGGTACGACGCCGACCTCGACCATCACCTGGGAAAACCTTCCGAACGCGACGTATCTCGACACCCTGCGCATCGAACGTCTGAACGACGTTACGTTCGTCATCAAGGATTCCTGGACCGTTCCAACGGAATGCGACCGCACGCCCGAAGGATTGCCACAGCCGCAGGCCATGGTCGGATGCCGTGCCTACGAGGATCGTGACGGCACCATCGTGACCGTGCGTCGTTTCGGACGTCTTTGCCGCGAGGAGGCCGTCGGCTGCAAGGCGTTCGTGGACACGCGTAATTCGGAGGGTCCGTATGCGCAGACGTTCGACATCACGGGCACGGACACGAACCTGAAGACGAC
Organism: Patescibacteria group bacterium; assembly: GCA_018830865.1. Lineage (GTDB taxonomy): Bacteria > Patescibacteriota > Patescibacteriia > 2-12-FULL-60-25 > 2-12-FULL-60-25 > JAHJRN01. Next base: position 19,160 of record JAHJRN010000017.1, read on the forward strand.
GTCTGAATCCATCGCCTGGGAGGAGAGGTACGTCGGTCCATGGCAGACGACGCGTCCTGCGGACCGGTACGTCTACGTCATCGACGAGGAGCGCGTACAATGCGACGCGACCGAGGCGAGCTGCCGCATGTTCGGCAAGCCGCGGCTCGAGCAGGATACGCTGGAACCGGCACCCACGAACGAAGCCTACGATCAGGTCTACCTCATAGACGACATCACCTCGTATATGACCGGCGACGGCGAGCCGAACATGCTCTGTCGCAAGGACGAGCTGTACTGCGACGAGTTCAAGAGCGGAAAGACCGTCGCGTACTTCCGTAACCCGTTCACGCACGTGTGCGAATGGAAGGACAAGGTCCTGCTCAAGGCGAATCCTCAGGGTGGCATCCCGGGCGACGGGCAATACACGGGGTGGTTCCGCAAGGGGACGGAGAAGCCGTGCTATCCCGCGGTCCTCTCGAGCGGCAACACGTACCTCATCCAGAATTCCGGCGACCCCGGGTACACGGGATGGATCGGCCTTTGCCCGCTCGAGCAGTCCGAGTGTACGGAGTTCCGCGATCCGAACGACCACAGCGACCCGGTGCATATCACGGGCAAGCCATATTTCTTCATCAAGAATCAGCGCGTGGATCTCAAGTCCTGCAACGGGCAGGTGGACCTTCTCGGCGGGTGCGTGCTTTTCCGCGACATGTCGGACGTGCGGCTGCGGTACAGCACGAACGCGACCTACGCCAAGTCGCATGCCGAGGACGACACGCCGCAGTCGCCCATCGACTGCGTCACGGATCCGGACAACGACTTCTGCAAGAGCGCGAAGTTCTGTACCAGCGTGACGCTCGACGACTGCGCCGGAAACGGTTGCAGTGAACCTCTCCCCGCGATTTGTCTCACCGAAGAGAGCTGCCAAGGTGATCCGGGCGGCGAGGTATGCGTCCGGGCTCGTGAGGTTGATGCCTGTACCGGCCCCGACGCCGTGAAGAAGCTTCAATATGCCCCATGCCAGACAGATGCGGATTGTTCGGTTTCCGTCCTCCAATACGGCGACGGAAATACGCCGAACAGCATGTATGACGTCACCGGCAAATGCTCCATCCTGAACGACGCGAACGTGGTGATGAAGGTCCGGCTCGACCGCGACTGCGCCAAGTGGCTCGGATGCTCCACCGGCGAGACCGTCTATGACCCGGTCCAACAGAAGTACACGGATCTCTGCACCGAGCTCTCGCTGTGCGACGTGTCCAAGGGTGCGAACGCGGGGTCATTCTGCGCAAACTATATCGACCGCTCCAAGGAGCCCATCCTCAAGGCCGGCGCGTTCTTCACGCGTGACCTCTACTCCACGCGCAAGACCGGATTCGGCGAAGTGGACTATTCCGGCTACGCTATCCCGGATCAGTTCCAGGCCGTCGACCTCCAGAACCGCAAGGTCGCATTCGAGCTCTTCACCAAGGAGCCGCCCATCGCCAACAAGTTCACGACCGACTATCGTCTCGCCGCCGCCGTGCCCGAGACGAGCGGCCTCATCGAGTTCCCCGCCGACGAGAACGAGCCGGTGGATGACCTGTATCCGAACTTGTACATCTGTCAGCACACCGTCACGGGACGTACGGGATATTTTCTGCCGGGCATCACTCCGGGCAGGCGCGTCTGCTACTTCCCGCTCGATGCCCTGACCCAGCGTTCCGCGGACATCCCGGTATCGTCGAACTCATCGTCCGTGGATCCACGCAGCATCCAGGCCCTGTCCGACGTCTTCCGTCGTTCGGCAGACCCGAAATACGACATTTCGCTCATGCGATCGTTTCCGCCGGCGGAGTGCAAGGCCAACCCGGAAGGGGATTCGCCGTTTCCGAGCCTGTACGTGAAGGAATGGGACTATACGACGGAGCCGTACCAGCCGTCGACCATCGCCGACGGGTACTCGGGCGTGAATCTCTGCGAGTGGGGCGAGGACTGTTCGTGCAGCTATCGCAAGGTGAAGTACGGCGGGGTCGAGACGCGTTACTACTCGCCGTTCGGCAAATCGCCGGCAGGCGGCATCTGCAGCGGGGGGACCAAGGATGGGGAGACATGTGTGCCTCAGGTGGGCGAATCTGCGGCGCAGGGGACGGATACAGGCGTGAGTACGGAAGACCCAGGATGCCCGGGCGGCGGGCGCTGCCTCGACATCACGGACGTCGTGCTCGTGCGCGGCCAGTTCGGCCAGTGTCTCCAGCGCGACATGTCGCGTACGGTCGCCGGCGATAGGGGTCGCCATCCGTGCCTCGTGTGGAACCCGAATCCCATCCTATCAGGCACCTACGACGCGGCGCACTATCAGCCCACCGCCGGCTACTTCCCGCCCGTGAACGCCGGCGAATACTACTGCCTCTCCTACGCCAACCCGCCGGTTGAGAGCATCTGGACGGCGTTCAGCCGGACGTGGTGGCAGGATTCGAGATCGCGCGGGACCGACAGTGCCGGGCAGAACGGTGATGGAGCGAACCCCTATTTCTACCTCCCCGGTGCGTTGTCGAAATTCAATTTCGATACGGGATACATCGCTGGCAAATGCTTCGATGACGCATACGACGACACGTGTGGGAACGGAGAAAGTGAGTGTTCGTGCCATGACGGCATGACGAATATTTTGTCCGCGTTCGACGGCGACTTCGAGGAGATATTTCGTGCGGCGGATTCTGAAAACCCCGAAACCTCAACTGCCTGGGTCAGCTCTCCTCTAACCGCTTTTCAGATTATTGAGGACGGGTCATGTGAATCCTTAGATGTCGGGTGTGACGTCGAGGAATGCCGCGAAGATCCCATCGATGATCTATGCGATGAGATTTGGCGGTTTACGAACCTCGGACAAGGCATCGACGGCATCAAGCCGTATGATCACGATACGCAGAGCCCGCAGGCGGCGAGGTGCATGCGTGCACGCACCGATGACGTCAACGAGTGGGAGGACACCGTGAGCTGGCCGGGTGCCCATCCCGGCAAGACCGGCGTTGGTGTGAAGGACACGGCACCGGACGCGGACTACAACCAAGGTCGGTGGATCATGACGGGCCGTGGGCTCGGGAAGACGTACATGGAGTACTTCGTCGCGGTGAAGCCTACGGGCGTGCTGTCGTGGCTCTATCCGGGGGTGACCGACCCGACGGAGATCGTCGAGCTGACGAAGACCATCATGCGGGAGAAGAACTTCGCCCAGTTCCAGTTTTATCCCGTGAATAGCGACATCGCAGCCGCTTGCAGCCTGCCCATCGAATACGCGGAGGGAGCGACCGAACCCGACTGGAACGATGCGGCCGCGGTCAAGAGCATGTCGAATGTGGTCATGCAGGCGTTCAGTCGTGATTTCGACGGCAAGCTCGACCGGTCTAAGGAAGAACTCCTGAAGGACACGACCGGACGGCCGAGGAAGGAATACTGCACGGGCATCATCGGCACGGATGGCAAAGGGACCGAAGTCGAGCCTTCGTTCGGCGACGACGGACGTTGCTATTACAAGTATTGGGAGACGACCTACCGTTTGGACGGCTCGTCCACATTCGAGTGGCTCGATGCCATCAGCGGCATCCCGTTCTTCCAGCGGAAGGACCAGTACTACTCCCATGAGCGCAACTGCAGCAAGTCCGGGTTCGCCCTCCGCGCGGTGTTCGAGAACGTGGACAGGGACCAGAACAGCATCCCGGAAAGCGAGGTCCAGGAAGGTCAGCTCACGGGGCCGTACAACTTTATCGGATTCTGGGTGACGGCCTGCAAGGTCGGTGACGACTTCGAGTCCTCGCTCTTCCTCGCGCTCAAGGTGAAGCATGCGGACGTGTGCAAGCAGATTGGTCAGGTCGTCGCTCCGTATTCCCGCGAGAGCGCGGTGTTCGCGGACCGCGTATGGGCGCGAGGCTCGTTCACCATGCCGCTACTCGGCTATAGCTACAGCACGCAGTATGGACCGTACGGCTCCGCGCTCGTGCATGGCGTCCCGGGCACCGAGCCGCTTTTCCAGACCGGCGAACCCGTGACCGACTACTCCCTCTTGAGCCCACCTATTTTCCTCGGTTCCGGCGCTCAGCTCGTCACGACCCGCGTGAGTCCGCTCCAGCGGTGGGCACATCTCACCAACGTGTTCGCACGCGTCTATCGCGTCTACGACTTTTTCGACACAGGCGTCCCCATCAACGGTTTCGCGTGTTTTGGCGGGCCGAACAAAGGCAAAGCCTGCTTGGACACGAGCGAATCGGGGAATGTCGCGAAGAACGACAAGATCTGCAACGCGAAGGGTGACTGCGACACGACCAAGACGACCGTTGCCCAGAAGAACACCATCTGGCGCTGCAACGGACTCTCGGGCGTGAATGCGGGGTTGGAGTGCGGTAACGGGAATTATCCGATGAAGTCCCTGGACCCGACATGCCACAACGCGGCCATGAAGCGGGATGCCGTCTCGGGTCAGCTCACGCCGCAGTACACCGCGTGCGTCGCACGTTCGGGCTGGGAGTATATGAGCGTATGCCAGCAATATACGAAGACGGGAAGCTGCAGCAACGCCTACAACGAGCGGACCGCACACGAGCAGTTCAATGCCTTCGGATGCGTCAACGATGCGGTCGTGCCCGGCGCGGGATGCGCTCGTCCTGAAGCGAATTCGAAGGATTGCCCAAAGAAGATCACGGGACTCACGTGCATCCCGGACAGCTTCGGACCGCTGGTCGGTCATTGCAGCGGCGGCTATGAGCATGCACGATGCGTACAACACGACGATTGTGTGTTTACCGAGGCGCAGTGGTGGGGAGCCTATGATGCGTTAAAGTTTGATACCGTCGGAGCCTCCACCAATCAGACCGTCGCGAAGTATTATCCTTCGGATGGGAGTCCGCCCCAGGCTGGTTCTTCTGTGACATATCAGATGCATAGTTTACCGTTCGGTACCTCGCGTCCGAGGAACGGAGATTTCTCGAATTGGGTGACAAATGTTCAGAAGATGGAGAATCTTGACCGATGGATTTATTCCGTCCCCCAATCTCCTTATATGGGAAGCGTCCCCTACACCATCACTGACAACCCAGTTTTTTACGGCTTTTGGTCTTTCGCATCGCATGTGCGAACTGGTGCGTATGCCGTTCCATTTGAGGGGAATACGCACCTGTTGAGGATTTGGCCAGCGCCTCATTCGCTTCACGATACGCAGGAAGTCGGCAAGGAAAAAATCATACCGGGGCTTTGCGAAGGGGCCGTCGGCGCGCAGATGACTCCGGGGGGGTGGAACGGCGGACCAAGTACCCAGACGTACGGATATGGCGAGCCAAGCGCGTATACCGACGTGTTTCAGTATAAGAGTCGGAGTCCCTTCGCGCTCGTGGTAGGCGTGTGCGATGGAGGTGTGAACGATGGTCAGCTCTGCTTGAACGATTCGACGTTACAGGGCGATGAGTGGCCTCACGCCAACACCTGTTCGCCGCCGAGCGACACGGAGAACAGTACATGCAAGAAAGTCACGGCGAGTATCGACGTGAACGGGAGACAGGTGCCGGCGACCGATTGTGCGTTCGACAATGAGACGGGCGACCCGTTCAGCAAGGATCCGGATTTGGACAACAACGCCTGCACACGGAGCGCCGGGTATTCGCCGCGCCGCGACCTGTGCGGCGACGTCGCGGACAACGAGAAGTGCCTCATCGGGTATGACCTGACGACAGGGAAGAAACAACAATCCTTGAATCAGTCACTGTCGCTCGCTCCTACGGACGTGACCGCCGGGTTCCACAAGCCGAGCTTCCTCGGGTTCTCGGGCGCGAATCCATTCGATGAGCTTCATATCGCTCCGTACCCGCCGCGTCCGCCCACCATCGTCGCGCCGGACTTGAGCCGGACCTGCGAGTCGCCCGGACAGTGTCGTGTTTCGAGCGTGAACGCGTTCTCCTTGGAGGAACAATCCGCCGGGCCGGTCGTCTTCAGCGGTGGCAAGGCCCAAGTCACGATGCGCTTCTACGGGTGGGCCGCGCATGAGCAGACTCCGCTCAAGGCCGTCATCGTGGATTGGGGCGACGGAACGTTCACCAAGATCGAGGATGCGCGTCTCAAGAACCGGAAGCCGTTCTGCGGAACGTCTCGAGAATGCGAGCTTATCCCCGGCCTTACGTGCAATGCGGACGCTGACTGTCCGCCAGCCGGCGGCAAGTGCTCGGAGCGCGGGACATGTAGTCAAAATCCAGCGAAGGCCTGCTTCCGAGATAACGAGTGCGGGACAGGGAAGTGCGAGTTCCGCGAGTTCTTCGGCAACAGCACGGACGCGTGCGAACCCGGATACTTCGAGTTCAGCCACGCATACACCTGCAACCCCACGTCTAGGATGCCTTCCTGTCCGGACAAACTCTGCAACCGCAACACATCCATCTACTCCGTGGCCAATCCATCGACGAACGTCGTGGAGGGATGCGACAATGACGGGCAGTGCGGCTCTGGTGACAGATGCATCGAGGGGCTCGCGCCTGCAAGCGTCGAGGGTCAGGTCGGCGGAGGATGCTTCGACGAGCAGAAGGTCGCGTGCCTGTACACGCCACGCGTGATGCTTATCGACAGCTGGAACTGGTGCACCGGCGAATGCCGCGCCGGCGCGCTCGTCGGCAATGAGCCGATGGATGTGGCAAGCTCGAAGGTGAAGCATGTGTACGGAGGATGTTGGGACGGGACCGAGACGGTGAAGAACTGGGATATTTCAACCCCGATCATGGGTGCGAATACGAACGAATGCAGCCTTGGCGAAACGAACAGGAACATCCGACCGTGGATCGTATACCAGGGTGCCGTGCAGTTGGGGTCGTATCGGTAGGAATGCATGGTGACATGTCCACGTACGCGGGCGGATTACCATCCGCCCCTACATAACATCGACATTGCTCGAACGCGGGCGGATTACCATCCGCCCCTACATAACATCGACATTGCTCGAACGCGGGCGGATTACCATCCGCCCCTACATAACATAGACATTTCGCGTAGGGGTGCATGGTGATGCGCCTTCCGTCGGATTGACATCCCATCCGATTCATGGCAGCGGTGGATGTATGGACCGCCGCCGTTCCGTCCGTCTGACGTCATTCGATTACGCGTCACCGGGCGCGTATTTCGTGACGATATGCACGTATGACCGCCGTTGTTTGTTCGGCGATGTCGTCGATGGGGACATGAGGAGAAACGAAGTAGGCGCCATCGTCACGTCAGCCATTCGTGCAACGCCCGCTGTTCGCAAGGAAATTCGGCTCGATACATGGATCGTCATGCCGAATCATATACACCTCATCGTCTGGTTCGTCGGCCGAAATGATGGATCCCCTCATCCCGTAGGGGCGGATGGTAATCCGCCCTCCGGCGGCATGAGGTCGGGACAGGCGCATTACCATGCGCCGCTACGGAGGCAGGCACGATCGTTGTCTTCATTCGTCGCCGGGTTGAAGCGCATTTCGACGATGAATATACGTCGGCATCTCGGCATTGCTGCGGATATTTGGCAACGCGGTTATCATGAGCATGTCATCCGCGATGATGAGGAATTGGACGCGTTGCGTTCGTATGTCATCAATAACGCATTGAAATGGGAAAAGGACCCGGAACATCCGACGTCACAGGGAGGGGAGGGCGCATTACCATGCGCCCCTACGGGAGAATAATAACCCGATGGATGCCGTCGGGTCGCGATCCGTCGTAGGAGAAGCATACGAATGAAGAACCCGACGGGTGCCGTCGGGTCGCGGGGCAGGGCCCGACACGCGGGAGAACCATATAAGAAAACCCGACAGGTGTCGTCGAGTCCGCGGTCATATAAAAAACCCGACGGATGCCGTCGGGTCATGTAGGGGCGCATGGTAATGCGCCCTTCGGGAATCGTCACTGATTGACGTGGGTCGCGGTGTACGTCGCGTAGGGCGTGCTCTCGCCAGCGCCGTAGAAGCGGACCTCTAGGCTCGTGCAGTTGTCGGCGATTTCGCCTTCGCCGGATTCGTACTGGCTTGCGTTTGCGCGATTCCAGTAGAACTTCTTGCCCGACATGGTGAAGTTGGTGTAGTACTCGGACTCCCCAACAAAGAGTGAGCCGAAACCTATATGCAACTGATCGTTCGCATCGTAGGGGTCGTATGGGGATTGGATGTTGCTCTGTGTTCCGTTTCCGGCCCACCCATCGCCGTTCACGAACGTGACGCACGTGGCGTCGGCCGGGACGTAGTCTTCGCCCGGAGGCAGATCATAGCCACATGTGTTGTGGCCGGGTGTGCAGACATCCACTCCGTCGGGGCAGATGAAGACGCTCACAGCCTCGTAGGCGTCGCACCACGAATCTTCCGTGGTGTCCGTCGGCAAGCAATCGCACGAGTCTGCGTTGGCGCAGAAGTCGTTTTCGAGCGTGGGGTTGCAGACGCTTCCGCCTCCTCCGCCGCTTCCGGTCGAGGTCGTGTCGGTGGTGGTCGACGAGCCGGAGCCTGTGTTGCCCGAGCCGGTCGTGGTCGTGTTCCCACCCCCTCCTCCGTCACCTTCGTTGGTATCGGTCCCGCCGCCACATGCTGCGGCGAGGAGAGCGAGAGCCGAGCAAAGCGACAAAAACCGAGTGTTCATGACGTTCCCTCTCTTCTGTTGTAAGGATGATATCGCGCTCCTGATGACAGGAGTCCCGACGTCAGGACGACGTCAAGCATCTTCACGATACCACGGTTCGCAAGGTTTGGTTTAGCAGAAAAAGCCAGACGTGTCAATGGCGTGGCCGGGGACGAGGATAAAAAAACGGCCCTTTGCGAGTGCATTGGGCCGTGCCTTCCGGAGGGGGAAGGGAGAAAGGGAAAGAGGGAAGGATTCTGTCGCGTGACGTAGGCGCATTGTTCGTGCGTGTTTCGTCTTGCGATCGAAGGCGAGGCCTGCCTCGCGCCACCATGAGCACATGTTCCACGTTCCGCCGAAGCGTCGTGGTGTCCGTTTCAACCCGGCAGGGCTGTCATGGTTCCGTTACTCCTTCGTGCCTAAGCACGTCGGAGGTTCCCTCTGTTTGGAGAGCGTATTCAACCGAAGGTCCGTGAGGAGAGGAACCGATGTCCTCAATCGCCTGATGACTTGAAGTGCTGTTGCCAGCACGACGAGCCGAGCGAAGGAGGGAGCAGCGGAGCCGCATCCGTCGGGACCGTGTCCGATCAGAGCAGGGAGAGTTCAGGCACTGCTTGAAGCACATGCGCATGCGCGTCAGCTCAAGCCCGAACCTTGGCCGAGGAATCCCATCAGGTTTTCCATCGGCAGAGCGGGCGCACGAAGCGCACTCTCTTGCCTTGGGGCCGAGGCCCCAGCAAGCTTCCGGTCAGTCCGTCTCCTTTTGCAAGGGGACGACGCTGGTTCCGGTCACCTGACCGTAGAGGTCGAATCGTATTCTGCCACAGGCCAGATGAGCATACGACCGAGGTCGCAGTCATCGGATGACGTTCGTGCGCAAAGGGAGATTAATCGAGCCTTGCACGCTCCGGTCATCGTCATGACACATCAGGGGTCCAGCACGGGCCATCTCGTCGGTTCCGCCGAAGCGGTGCCGGTGTGATGTTTTTTGCCCAAGCGTTAACCAAGACGCTGTCCATCCGATCACGACACATCCGTGGTGTACACCTTTCGCCCAAAGGCGACAGGCTGAGGATTCCTCGTACATACGGCTGGAATGTCTGCACACCATTGCCGGCGAACGGACCACCATCGTCAGGTTCCAGAGTCTGCCGATCCGGTACCTGTCGAGTTCCCCCGTGAGAGGGGCCGCGTGTGGGACTGGGTCCCACCACGATTGTATCGTTGACGTTATTGTCTAGGAGCGAACCGCCACTCTTGCGAGTGGATGTCGCTTCTGGGCGACAAGGCGGTATGGTACTCGCTTCAGAAATCGCGTCAAGTCCTTGGTTGGGGATAAGTCTGAAACGTGCTGCAACAAAAGGAAGATCGTCGAGTCTTTAAGGATAAGAAAATCCCGCACGAGTGGGCGTGCGGGAAGCCGAGGGAAGGAGGTGACCCTCGGCTAAGTCTGTGGTGAGGGCTGGGACGAGGCCGTCGCCCGTGGGCGATTACTCGACGCACGGCCATTCAGGTGACGCGTCGTGATGACGCTGTCGCCGGACCGTAGCATGACGGCGAATCCGTGTCCGATGCGGTTGCGGAGGGACGCGACGCGCGCGATTGCCCCGCGGAGGACGTCGCGGATGAGCGTGTCCCGCGCTTCAGGGGAGAGTATCGCTGTGATACTCCCGTCACGCGAGATGCACTGTCGGCACAGCTGATGGATGATGCCGTCGAGGTCCGCGCGCCGGTTCCGCAATCGCGGCCACTCGATGGCGTGCTGCCTGAAATTGCATGAGAGGTCCCGTGGCCATGCCTCCATAGCATTCACGTACGCGTCCCGTGAGGAGAACGCGACGACCACGGGGGAACGCGGTAGCGAACCGGAGATGAACTTCCTCACCCCCTGACAGACCACCCCATCTCGTATGGACTCGCCCCGGAAGAAGACGACACCTCGTTGTGAGGGGAGCGTCATCGAGGCCTTGTGGACCCATTCGGGCGTTACGTCATTGCGGATGACCTCGGGATCCTGCTCGCCACGGCAATCCGTGACGTAGCGAGCGAGCGAGACGAGTTCCGGATTGTCGTCCGGATGAACGACGAGCGAGACACGCCTGCCACGCTTCGCGTCCTTTATTATGGAATACCCGAGCTGCCGCATAGCGTTGCTCTCGATGGTGACGTTGATGTCCATCGTGTCGAAGGGGCGCTTCTTGCTTGAAGGGGGACTATACTCACATTGCTCCATGAACCCGCCCTGTATCTGTCGAAGGTGTATGTCCGGTTCCGCCGGACGCGGTTGGCACCGTATCCGATGATGCGGTGACGCTCGGGCACGATACGCGGGTTTGGGGGTCTTGTCAATCTTCCTCATCCCTGTTACCCTCTCCGCATTGACTCGTTCCGGATGGACGAGTCGCTTTATTTCCACGGCATAACGCATCTATGGCATCAGCCATTTCACAGGCAATCCGACAGATCT
>JAHJRN010000068.1 GCA_018830865.1 Patescibacteria group bacterium
CCTCTGGCGTCAACTTCCCTGTTTCGCGGCTATCGCCATTCAAACAATCAATCCAAATATTATCAAAATCTTCCAGGATTTTTTTACGCATAACGACAAAAGAAGGGTCGCCAATATAGGAAAAGTTGGAAATAAAGCAGACTACCCCTTTGCCGGTTACCTCTGCTATCCGTCGTTGGGCTAGACGGAAGAAGCGGACATATAGTTCATCCAGGTTGAACTTCTTGATTCCCCAGCCGCCGTCCTTTACAGGCTTGTTAAGCCCTTCCTTGTAAACATCAACGAGACCTTGCTCTTCAGCTGGGCTGGTGCCTGCAAAAGCGTTATAGGGTGGGTTTCCCAGGATAACCAGTATGGGTGTTTCTTGCTTAACTCTGTCGGCAGCTTCACGCTCCTGTTCAAACTCTGGGAAGGGCAGCCGGTCTTTAGGCTCTTTAGGGGGCTCCCAGCCTGTCAAAGCATTGGTAAGGTAAACTCCTGCTCGTTCGTTTCCGTCAGTCGCCAGAGGAGCGCCTGCCTGTTGCAGCAGCAAGCCAATCTGCATATGGGCGACAACAAACGGGGCCGTCAGGATTTCAAAGCCAAACACCCTTTCCGTGGCAGCCTTCTTGAGGTCGTAGGCAACAAGGTCATCACCGCCTTTATTACGCAGAGTCTTCTCAATAGTTCGGATTACTTCAGCCAGGTAAGCACCTGTGCCGCAGCAAGGGTCGAGGACATAAACCTGGGAATCGGCAAGGCCGTCCTTAAGACCCAATTCGCTCTTCAGAACCTGGTCTACACGAGCGACCATGTATCGCACAATTTCGCTGGGCGTGTACCAGACACCTAACTCTTTGCGCAGCTTGGGGTCAAAGGCTTCAAGGAATGGCTCATAGAAATATTGGACCGCCTGGCCCTGGTCAAAAACGCTGAAGAATGATGCCCGGTCAACCCTGTTGAGCGCTGTCTCGGTCCAGTCCAGGAGTTCCACCAAATCAAGAGGCTTGAGTTTGCTGGGGGTGGCTACTCGCTCGAAAAGCGCCTGAATCATAGGGACGTGCAAGGTCCACATGGCCTCTTTCCAGCGGAAGCGAGCCTTTTTGTCGGCAGGCGGATGCTCTTGCGACCAAAGAACCCAGGCGCTGAACAGACCGTAGAACAGGGTTTGGACCAAGGTTGAGCGGAAGAAGTGTTCCCCGCGATCTCCGGAAAACTCCAGGCCCAGGGTCTGCTCCAGAGCTTTTTTGATTGGGTCAAGGGCTTCCAGACCGGCGTCCTCAACCCTGTAGCGGGCCTCACGGGCATATGATGCAAGGAACCACGCCAGGTCTTGTGGGGAGGTCAAAGGAGCAGAGTACTTAAGCACCCGGACCAGGTAGTCAGCAAAACGTTCGCCCACTTCTTTGGCAAATTTTCTCGGCTGCCTGGTCTTAAGCCAAAAATCTTTTTCGCTTTCAGCCAGGCGAAGTGTCTCTAGCTTGACAGGGTTGCCGTCAGCGTCCTGGCCAATCAAGACAAAATCGCGGTAGTTCGTGACCAGTACCTGCCGGTACTTGCCCCAGTACTTGCTGACCTGCTTGCCCTTGGCGGTCACCCATGAGTCATCATCTGTGGGCTTGGCTTCGATTACGCCGCGCTCAGGGTTTTGGCCGGGCAGCGGCTCTTCATCCCTGGCCTTCTGGAACTGACTTTGAGTGTAGAGGCCATAGTCAGGATGGCCAGCGCCAGCATTAGCAAGCTGAGAAATAGCGCGGACCTTGGGCTTGAGCTTGCCGCCCAGGGCATTGAGCAGGTTTTCAAGGGGGGCGTAGTAAGAAGTCTCTCTGGTGCCGCCGCCGGTGGAGCGGATTTCTTGCAGTTCCTTGAAGTAAGTCTCGATGGGGTCTTTTGATGCCACCAGCGGATTCTCCGGTTAGCAGGCTGGAGATAATAGGACGAAAATTATGGTCACTGTAACACCCTAGAATTACGGAGTCAATTTGTGATAAACACAGGTATCGTGCGATATTAGCTCCATTGGAAGAGATCCCTCTTTATTAGACCAAAACCTGACGTCCGCCTTTCTCAACCAAACTTCTTAGCTCAGGCCTCACACCACTACATGTTGTGCTTAATGATCTAATAAAATACCATATGTGCCATTTTGAGCTTGCATTCCCCTGATACTAATGTTATTTAAGGATATTGGGATAATTTGTCCTCTTTCACGGAGTGCTATCATGCACAAATTAACTTTTTTTAATCTTGGTAATGCCGACTCTTGCAGAATTGATTTAGCTAATGGCAAGAAAATACTTATAGATTTTGGCAATCAAGGTAACCCCGATGACCAGTATGACCTAAGGTGCGACCTGGCCAAAGAGCTGCGCGATGACCTAGAAGATGCAGATAGGGACTTTTTTGATGTGGTCGCAATCTCTCATCTCGATAAAGACCACTATCAGGGAGCCTCGGATTTCTTCTGGCTTCAACACGCTAAGAAATATCAAGGGGATGACCGTATAAAAATTAAGACCTTATGGGTACCAGCGGCTGTAATCACTGAAACTGGTGTCTCGGACGATGAAGGCAAAGTAATCCAGGCGGAAGCTCAGTACCGTCTGAAACAGGGGAAAGATGTCAGGGTATTTTCACGCCCAGAAAAGCTCCGTAAATGGCTGAAGCAGCAAGGGATTAAAC
>JAHJRN010000003.1 GCA_018830865.1 Patescibacteria group bacterium
CCCTCGGCTCGCGGACTCGCTCGGGATGACAGAGCGGAAGCTGTCATTCCGACCGAGGAGGCTCTGCGACGAGCGGAGGAATCCCTCCATGAAGCGTTCCCTCGGCTCGCGGACTCGCTCGAAATGACAAAGGAAAACGATGGCCCACTCGGGATGACAGGAGGGCGGAATCCTGATAGACTCCGAAGCGCATGGCGAAGGATGTCAAGGTCGATTTTCTCGACACACAGCACGATAAGGCCGCGCGACGGATGACCGTCGCCATCGCGGTCTGTTTTGTCGTTTTCGTGGCGGTCCTTTCGACGGTCGGCGCCGGCGCGTCCTACCGTTCCGCGAACCGCGGGACGAGCATTTTCATGGAAATCGGAAACCTGCCGGTCATCGCCGACATCCGACGCCTCGTCATCGGCGCGGACGCGAACGCGCAGGATCCGACCGCGACACCTGACGGCCGCATGAACGTGATGATCTTCGGCGTCGGCGGGGGAACGCACCACGGCTCCCAGCTCACCGACACCATCATCCTCATGTCCGTGGACCTCAAAGGCGACCGCGTCGGCATGCTCTCCATCCCACGCGACCTGGCGTACCCGCTCGGCGGCACGCAATTCCAGAAGATCAACGCCGTGAACGCCTACGCGGAGCAGGCGCATCCAGGTGAAGGCGCACAGATCGCGGCCAAGGACATCGGCAAACTGCTCGGCGTACGCATCGACCACGTCGTGAAGATCGATTTCGCCGGCTTCGAGAAGTTCATCGACGCGCTCGGCGGCGTGGACATCGACGTGTCGCGGTCCTTCGTCGACAACACCTACCCGACCAAGGATGACCAGTGGCAGACCGTCGAATTCACGAAAGGCCCGCAACACATGGACGGCGCGCGTGCGCTCATCTACGTCCGCTCACGGCACGGCACCAACGGCGAAGGGTCCGACTTCGCGCGTAGTGCGCGGCAGCAACAGGTCATCGCCGCGGTCCGCGAAAAACTCCTGTCCGCCGGCACGCTGCTCAATCCGGGGAAGATCGCGGACCTGTGGAGCGTCGTCTCCTCGAACCTCCAGTCCGACCTCTCGGTCTGGGACATGGTCAAGCTCGCGCCGCTCGCCACGCGCATCGATTCCTCCTCCATGGTGACGCACGTCCTCACGCAGGAGGAACTGAACCCCGCGAACGTCGACGGGGCCTACATGCTGTTCCCGAAGAAGCCCGACTGGTCCGACATCCACACGCTCGCGCAGAACCCCTTCGAGACCAAGGCGGAGATGGAAGCGAAGGCGCGGCCGGCCGAAGACGTCATCGTCGAGGTCCGAAACGGCACGATGCACACGGGCTTCGCGGGCGGCGTGACGGATATACTCAAGCGATACGGCTACACCGTCTCCGGGATGGGAAACGCGGTCCGCCGCGGCTATGAACGTTCGGTCATCTTCGACCTGACCGCCGGAAAGAAGCCCGCCGAACTCGCGCGCCTCAAGAAACTGCTCGACGCGAACGTCTCGTCGGTCCTCCCCTCGTGGCTCACCGGCGAATCGTCCCAACGTGTCGTCTATTCGGAAGGGATGTCGGCCGAGCCGATCGAATCCACCACGACGGAATTCCTGATCATCCTCGGCGAATCGAGCTTCGGCCTCTTCGGAGCCGAGGTCCAATGACCCTATGACGTACGCCCGCCTAAAACAGTTCCCCATCGTCGCGATCGTGGGACGCGCCAACGTCGGCAAGTCCACGCTGTGGAACCGGTTGACCGAGACCACGCGCGCCATCGTCTCGCCCATCGCACACACCACGCGCGACCGCAATTACGGCCTCTGCCTCTGGCGTGGGGCCGGATGTGAGGTCGTCGACACGGGCGGCATGGACGCGGAACAGGGGTCGCAGATCGGACGCGGCATCCTCCGACAGGCCGAGATCGCCATCAAGGAAGCCGACCTCGTGCTCTTCCTGATCGACGGCGAGGGCGGCGTCATGCCGCAGGACCGCGACCTCGCACGACATGCCAAACAGCTGAACAAGCGCATCCTCCTCATCGCGAACAAGATCGACAACCCCCGCGCCTCCGGCCTCGCCTCGACGGCGGACGTGTTCGATCTTGGCCTCGGCGAAGGCCTCCCCATCTCCGCTGGCACAGGCAGAGGCGTCGGCGATCTTCTGGACGTGGTGATCGATGAGCTTGAGAAGGCCGGCAAACCGCCACAGCCCATCGAGACGCACGAGGGGCTCCGTCTCGTCATCATGGGACGACCGAACGTCGGCAAATCGTCCCTCATGAACGCCATCCTCGGCGAAGAGCGCGTCATCGTCTCGCCGGTCGCGCACACGACGCGCGAGCCGCAGGATACGACCTTCAAATATCGTGAGGAACACGTGACGCTCGTGGACACGGCTGGCATGCGCAAACGCAGCCGCATCACGAAAGGCGTGGAGGCGGCCGGCATCGAACGGAACCGCCAGGTCCTCACGAGCGCGGACGTCGCATTCCTCGTGTTCGACGCCACGGAAGACCCTCGGACGCAAGATAAACGCCTCGCCGGACTGCTCGAGGATGCCGGTCGCGGACTCATCCTCGTCGCGAACAAATGGGATCTCGTCCCGGACAAGAACGTGATGACCGCGAAGAAATTCGAGGCCTCCATCCGCGAGACGTTCCCGTTCCTCTCGTGGGCGCCTGTCGTCTTCATCTCCGCAAAGGAGCGTCAGCGTACGGACAAGCTCCTCGACATGGCGTTCCGCATCCGCGAAGAACGTCGCCGTCGTATCTCGCACAACGCCCTCCAGCGGTTCCTCAAGACCATCGTCGCGCGCAAGAAGCCGGTCCAGTCTGCGGGCCCGTCTTCGCCCTACGTCCATGAGGCCACGCAGATCGGCATCGAGCCGCCATCGTTCCTCATCACGGTCCGCGGCGACAAGGTGTCGGTCCACATCTCGTGGCTCCGATATTTCGAGAATCGCCTGCGTGAAAAGTTCGGCTTCGAAGGGACACCCGTCTACGTGAAGGCGCGCAACGTCAAATACATCCCCAAGCCCGAACCGACGAAGGTGCCCGGTGAACCTAAAAAAGTCGCGAAGAAACCGTGGACGCGGAAACGGCGTCCCATCGGCCGACGCGGCGGTCGATACTAACCTGTCATTCCCGCGCAGGCGGGAATCCATCCCCTTTCGTATGAAACTCCTCCTCGGACTCGGCAACCCCGGAACGGCGTATGTCGGCACCCGCCACAACGTCGGCCGTGCGTCGGTCGAGGCACTTACGCATCGGGAAACTGCGACCTGGAAGAAAGACGTCAAGCGCCACGCAAATATCGCAAAAATCTCCTTCGACCGCCACGAGGTCCTGCTGGCACGGACGACCGTCTACATGAACGAATCAGGCCAGGCGCTCCAAGCCCTCCTCTCCTACTATAAGATAGGCATCGAGGATGTCCTCGTGGTCCAAGACGAGATGGACCTCGCTCCGGGACGCCTCGCGTTCCTCCGAGACGGTGGCCCTGCCGGACATAACGGCATCACGGATATCCACAGGGCTTTGGGACGGACAGATATCTGCCGCTTGCGCATCGGTGTCGGGAGACCCCCCACGAGGAAACCCGCGGAAGACTGGGTCCTTGAACGGCCATCGGACGACGACGCGGCCAAAATCGACGATACGGTCATCCGATGCATGGACGCGATGGAAGATTGGGTGCTTCTCGGGCCGGAACAGGCCATGACCACGTGGAATCGAAAGTAGCGTAACCGTCGTTGCGAGGAGTCCGACGACGAAGCAACCTTACCGAAATCCTTCGACCGGAGAATCAAGGCAAGATTGCCGCGTCGCTCGCGGACTCGCTCCTCGCAACGACGATAACTTCTATCCATAGCCATCAAAAAACGACCCAAACGGTCGTTTTTTGACATGCCTTCCTATATATGGCAGCGGTGGATATATGGAATGGAACGATAATCGCATCGGGTGGCTCGGCCTCGCGTGGTTCGAGGGCTTCGGTTCACGGTCCATCAGACGGCTCCGCTCCAAGTATCCGCATGACGGAATGGCCGCATACTCGCTCGCGCAAGACGCTTACGTTACGGTCGGTATCACGGAATCCGTCGCGGGTCGATTCGTCGGATGGCGCGCCATCGCGGATCCGGAGGTCTTCGCACGGCGGTGCGAAGCCGAAGGTATCCGATTTATCCTACCGGACGACGACGAGTTCCCTTCCTATCTCGCACATGCGAGCGATCCGCCCGCATCCCTGTTTTTGCGCGGCGCACCACTCCACCTCGTCCGTCCCATCGCCGTGGTCGGGACCCGTTCCATGACCCCGTATGGGGCGACGGCGACGGACCGTATCGTCCGCGATCTCACGACGGCCGGATGCGAAATCGTCTCAGGGCTTGCCCTCGGCATCGATGCGCGCGCCCACGCGGCCTGCCTCGACATGGGCGGCACGACCGTCGCCATCCTCGCGGGCGGGTGCGACGATGGCTCCATCTATCCGCGCTCCAACACCGGTCTCGCCAGCCGCATCCTCGCGGAGAGAGGGACCATCATCACCGAACTGCCGCCAGGCACCGAAAGCTTCAGGCATCTCTTCCCACTCCGGAACCGCATCATTGCCGCGCTCTCCGTCGCGACCGTCGTCATCGAGGCGGCTGAGTCCTCCGGTTCACTCATCACGGCCGCGCTCGCATTGGAGGAAAACCGTGATGTCTTCGCCGTCCCGGGCCCCATCACCTCGGAACAATCCTCCGGTACGCATAAACTCCTCAAAATGGGGGCTATCCCCTGCACGGATGCGGACGATATCCTCAAGCTCTTCGACTTGAGATCCCCCGTGCCTGACGCTGTCCGCATCGTGCTGACAGAGGAAGAGCGCGTCGTCCTCGACGCCATCAGTCGCCCCCTGCATGTCGACGACGTGGTCCGCGACGCACAACGACCTGCATCGACGGTCACGTCCACGCTCATTTCCCTCGAGCTGAAGGGGCTCGTCGCGGAACAGGACGGCAACGTCTTCAGCCGCACCAAAGCCGGCTGTCGCGTCGCACGCGAGAAGGAGTCGGATGCGGACGGATAAGATACAGGCGTTTAGAATCGAAATGGAACAGCCGCTATGATGTTAGTGCAGCTAACACATACACGACTGTCCCATGAATATCGTAGACCGTGTCCCTCGGGATGCCAAACTTCGGTCATTGATGATGCACGCCACCTTCGGGAAGCG
>JAHJRN010000058.1 GCA_018830865.1 Patescibacteria group bacterium
CGGGAGTTGACCAGCACATAACGGCCTTCCGGGTCTTTCATATAAACCACGGCCGGCGTGTATTCGATGAGGCCCGATAATTCGCGGGTGCGCTGCCGCACCTGGCGCTCCAAGTCCTTGGAGTATTGGCTCAGCTTTTCCTGGGCCAGACGCAGTTCTTCTTCGATGCGTTTCAGCGCGCTTACATCGCTGAGCACAGCCAGGGAACGCACGATGTTGCCGCGCGCGTCTTTCTCGGCAATAGCAGAGAGCAACACCTCCGCCACCGTTCCGTCTTTTTTCACGAACCGGTGCGACACGTCCTTGGCCTGGCCCTTGTCAAAAAACCGGGGCAGCGTGTTTTCCTCGGCATTGCGGCGGGACTCGGGCGTGAGAAATTCAGTCAGCTTGCGGCCTATCACCTCTTCCGCTTCATAGCCCAGAGCCTCGGTCCAGTAATCGCTCACGCTTATTAGCCGGCCCTCTGAATCAATGGAGTGCAAAAGCGCCGGGGTGTTGTGATATAGGAACCGGTAGCGCGCCTCGCTGCTTCGCAGCTCATTCTCGGCAGCCTCGCGCTTGGCGATTTCCAGGCCCGCCTTGCGGTTAAGAAAGTACACCCCCAGCCCCAAAAACAGGCACACTCCCAAAACCACCAACCCAGTGGTGCGAGCCAAGGGCTGGATCACGGAATCAACCACAACCTCCATATCGCGCAGATGGATCACCTTCCAATTGTCGTAATCTTCAATGGCGAAGGAATAGAGCAGATATCGCTTGCCCTGCCGGTCCAGAGCCAGGTGCTGGTCTTCAAGCGTCAGCCCCACCCAAGCCCAAGGCCCCTTGCCGAACTGGCGGCTGGCGCGCACTTCCTGCAATTCATGCGGGGTTTTGCGCCAGACAGTCTTGAACAGCCAATCGGGCCGGCTGCTGCTAAAGATCACGTCATAGGGCCCGGTAAGTATGGTGATGCCTTCCATGGGCTGCAAAAGCGATTCCTCCAAGCGCCGTATGGAGGACTTGATAACCACCACCCCCAAGGGCCTTCCTTCGGCCCCCAATACGGGATGGCTGTAATAAGCGCCGCGTTTAAGGCTCCTGGTGCCCAAGGCCAAATACTTGCTGGCCTCCCCTTTTATGGCGTTTTTGAAATAGGGTCGGAACGAGTAATTGTCGCCCAGAAAACTATCATCCGCCCCCCGGTTGCTGGTGGCAATCACCAGGCCGGTGTGATCCATGAGATAGCACACCGTTGCCTGCAAGGATTTTTGAAAATGATCCAGCATGCGGTTGGCCCGTCTCAGAGTGGCGGAATTTGTATCTTCCAACGCCACGCGCAACTCGACCAAACCTGCCAAGGCCTTAACAGTGTTCAGATTTTCGGTGAGGTGGGCAGATAGCTGATTGCGCACCAGCTCGGCCTGGGAGGCTGCCTGCCGCCGGGCCACGGCGAACTCGTACTCGCGCAACGAAAAAAAATAATAGAAAGCGCCCGCCGCCGTGGACACGGTGGCCAGCAGCGACAAGGCCAAAAGTATGGTGCGCAGCCTCATGTTTTTAAAGTCCGCTCTAATCCATTGTGGTTACTTGAACTGTATCACATGGATCAGCGGCTTTGCAGCGCAGCTCCCGCTAGAATACGGTTTCAGCGCTTCGCACATCATACACGCCAGAGTAGGTAATGCGCAGCGCAAGGATCGAGGTGAAGGACAAAAAGCCGAAGGTCCACATGGGATAAGGCAGCTTGCAACCCATATCCCAAAGCTCTTTATGCAGAGCGCTCATCTGGCTTGCCACCTCCTGCACGCTCATCAAAGAGCATATGCCTCCCAAGGCCAAGGGAATCCGCGCCCGCACTTGCCCGTTCTGCACCAGGGACACGCCTCCTTGCATGTCCAGCACTTGGCTAGCGGCCTGGGCCATGTCTTCCGGGTTTTGCCCCAGTACCATCAGGCCGTGGACTTCATGGGATATGCTGGCGGCCAACCCGCCCAGACCGGGGCAAAAGCCTTTGACAAAGCCCTGGCCTTTCCGGCTGCCGTCCCGGCTGATAATGCTCACGGCCGACACATCGCCTTGAGGTTGATAGCAGCCGTTCGCCACCCGCAGGTCCAAGTCCTCCCGCATGGTCACGGTCTGATCCTTCACGCCGATGACCGGACTCTTGCCAACTATGTTTTTGCTTTTAACCTGGAAGTCCTCCGGCATGGGCCGGGCCATGGTTAGGGGCCTGGTTCCCATTCCGGCAGAGGCCTGGCCCGCCACCGGGCAGATCAGTTCGCCATCGCGGGCCACCACCTGGCCCTTGGCCAAAACC
>JAHJRN010000018.1 GCA_018830865.1 Patescibacteria group bacterium
ACGGGTGTGGCGACATTTCGGACATGGTATTCGTGGCATAGTTTGGTGGCAAAAACAGGTATTGTCCACGAAACAATACCTTGACCAATGTTTTCCGTATCAAAAGCCACCATCACTGGTGGCAAATTCAGGGATTACCCTATGCATAAAAAACACCCCGCCCGGCGAGCGCCGAAGCGGGGAAGAATCCTCCTCTTGAGAGGAGTGGCTATGAACGTCATGCACCGGACTTCTGATCCGTCTTGGACTTCTTGTCCGTCTTCTCTTCGATGACGCACGACAGCCACCAGAGCCGAAAGTACACCAGGAGGAGGAGTCCGAGGACGAGGGCGAACAACCTGTTCGTTTCCGTGTCCTGAATCATGTCCGTAAAGTTCTTCTGAACGAACCCTGCGAACACAAGCGAGACGAGAAACTCCAACCCAACAAAGAACCACTTCATGCCACACCTCCCAACGAAAACGTTCTGATGAACCCCGGCATGTGCCGGTACCGGGTCTTTAGCGTAAAATATGGAGATTGTCAAGGAATCGCGGGCGTCTTATGATGCGGGGCATGAAGATCAGATTCGTCGACGCGACCCGCATCCGAAATACCATCGATACGGACTTCACCGGGGTCGGGACCCATGCGGATTATCCGTATATCCCTCTCGGCGAACTATGGATCTCGAAGAGCCTGAAGGACGAGAAGGCCGTCTTCGTCGCGCTCTGGAAGCTCGAACGGTCCATGCGCGGCAAGCCCTTCCGTCTCATCCGCGAGAAGGCGAAGAAGACCCTGACCACCCCCAAGAAGACGAAGGTCGCGGTCAAGAAGACGATGCGCAAGGGTACCTACAAGATCGTCTTCGTCGACGGGGCGACGGTGCGCGCCGGCCTCGACCCGTATTTCCTGCTCGGTGGGCACGGGCTCGTCTATCCCTACATCCCGAAGAACGAGATCTGGATCGACACGAAGCAGGATCCGAGCGAAACGAAGTACACGATTCTCCACGAGATGGACGAGCATCAGCGCATGTCGAAGGGCATGTCGTACGACGATGCGCACGATTTCGCGCTGGCGGTCGAACGGATGCACCGGCGCAAGGACGGAGTCGCGGACTTTACGCGAGGCTGATATGGCCATCGACCTCAATCCGTTCCGACAATCCTCGGGCCTCTGCGGACCCGCGAGCCTGAAGATCCTGCTCGACCACTACGGCCGTTCGTTCACGGAGGACGAGCTTGTCGCCATGTGCGACGCGACAGCCGAACGCGGGACGGACCATGCGGACATGCTCAAGGCCGTCGAGAACATCGGCGGCACCCCGGAAGCGAAGGATGGGGCGACCGTCGACGACCTCCGCGAGGCCATCCGGCACGGTCTTCCGGTCGTGGTGGGCTGGTATTCGACGTACAGCGAGCCGGGCGACCACTTCTCGGTCGTCTACGACATCGACGAGGACACGATCTCCCTGATGGATCCGGAACGGGACGAAGGGAGCGTGACCATGCCCATCGAGGAGTTCAAGAAGGCTTGGTATGACTTCGACGGTCCGGAGGACGTCCGCGTGGACCGATGGATGATGACGGTCCCGGCGTTCGCCACGACGAACCTATGACCAATCCGTTCCATATGCCAGACCCACGAGAGACAACCCCTTCCGACGGGGTCCGCGTCCGATATGCGCCGAGCCCGACCGGGTTCCTGCACATCGGCGGACTCCGCACTGCGTTGTATTGCGAGCTGTTCGCGCGTCACCATCGCGGGACCTTCATCCTGCGTATCGAGGACACGGACCGCTCACGGTACGTCGAAGGCGCCATCGAGGACATCTACCGCTCGCTCGAAACCTGCGGAGTGATCCCGGACGAGGGTATCTGGCTCGACCGGAAGGGGAGCGTGGTCCAACGCGGCGACATGGGGCCGTATATCCAATCCGAACGGCTCGACCGATATCGCGCGTATGCCGACGGGCTTGTGCAGGCGGGGAAGGCGTACGTCTGCTTCTGCTCGGCGGAACGTCTCGAGAAGGTCCGCGAGGAACAGCGCCTATCAGGACGTCCCATGATGTACGACGGCGCGTGCCGCTCGCTGACGATGGAGGAGTCCGCGAAGCGCGTCGAGGCGGGGGAGGCGCATGTCACCCGATTGAAGCTCCCCAAGACCGGGGACGTCACCGTCTCGGACATGATCCGCGGGGACGTGACGTTCGGCTGGTCCACCGTGGACGACCAGGTCATCATGAAATCCGACGGGTTCCCGACGTACCACCTGGCCGCGACCTGCGACGACCACGACATGGACATCACTCATGTCATCCGCGGGGAGGAATGGCTGCCGTCCACGCCCAAGCACGCGTTCATCTATCAGGCCCTTGGGTGGGACATGCCGAAGTTCGCGCATCTGCCGCTCCTCCTGAATCCGGACAAGTCCAAGCTGTCGAAGCGGCAGGGCGACGTCTCGGTCAAGGATTATCTGGACAAAGGCTATCTCCCGGACGCGCTCGTGAATTTCGTCGCGCTTCTCGGCTGGAATCCGACCGGGGACCGGGAGATCTACACGCACGACGAGCTGGCGGCCGCGTTCGACATGGCGAAGGTCAACAAGGCCGGGGCCGTCTTCAATATCGAGAAGCTCGACTGGCTGAACAGCCAGTACCTCAAGACCATGCCGACCGAGCGGTATCTCACGCTGACGCATCCTTTTCTTGGAAACGCGACGGACGACGGACGGTTCGCGGACCGTCTCCTGCTCATGATCCGCGACCGTGTCGTGAAGACGAATGACGTCACGGCGCTGACGGCACCATACCTCAAAGAACATCTCGAGTACTCGAACGTCTCGCTTCCCTGGAAATCGATGGATACGCAAAGCACACGGGAACGACTCATCGCGTGCCGTGAACGCATCGAGGGTTTGGACGACGAATCTGTCGGCGACGTGACGACGCTCGAACATGATTTGAAGGCCCTGATCGCGGAGAGGGGGTGGGGGAACGGGGACACGCTCTGGCCCCTTCGCGTCGCGCTGTCTGGCATGGAAAAATCGCCGGGACCCTTCGAACTCATCGTAGCATTCGGGAAGGAACGGGCCCTCCGGCGCATCGACGATGCCCTGAAGGCCCTGTGACGCTCGCCAAGCCCATGTCCGTATCCTATACTTGAGGCATGAAACGCGTCGGCGCCATCCTTTTGATGATTCTGCTCGCGACAGGAGGTTCCTGGCGTTTCGACGTGCCTCGCGCGGATGCCGCGACGAATTCGGGAGTGAAACAACAGGTCGAGGAGCTCAATTCGGAAGTCAAGCAGAAGCAGGACCGCATCAAGGAACTCGGATCCCTGATCGCCGGCTACAGGTCGCGCATCACGGAACAGGAATCGAAGCAGACGACGCTCGAGAACGAGATTCTCCTGCTGGACAACCGCGCCCGCGAGAAGGAACTCGGCATCCAACGGTCCAAAACCGAAATCGAGCTGCTGACGCTCGAGATCCAGGAACTCGAGAAGGTCATCGCGACGCATGAGAGGCGCATCGAAAAACAGCGCTCCCTGATCGCGGAATTCCTGCGGCGCGTCAACCAGGCCGACGAAGTCAGCACCCTCGACGTGTTCCTGACCAAACCGTCGCTCTCCTCCTTCTTCGACCGCATCGAGGAGCTGAAGCGGCTGGAATCCGACCTCGGCGAATCCATCACGGACCTCAAGGACGTCCGAGAGTCGCTGGACGAGACGCGCACGGCGCGTGACGACCGGCGCGAGACCATGATCGAACGCCAGAAGACCCTTCAGAAGGAACAGCTCGGCCTCGAGGCCGAGCGCAACTTCAAGATTTCGCTCATGGCCGCGACGCAGCAGAGCCAGGAGGAGTTCGAACGCATCATGTATGAACTGCGGCAACAGCAGCAGAGCACCTCGGACGACATCGCCGAACTGCAGGAACGGCTCAAGAGCACGCTCGACACCATCGACGAAGCGCTCGCACGCGGTGACGTCCTGCTGAATTTTCCACTGGACGCATCGAACGGCCTCACCATCACGTCACCATTCCATGATCCCGACTATCCGTTCCGCAAGCTCTTCGAACATCCGGGGACGGACTTCCGTGCCTCCGTCGGGACGCCGGTCAAGGCGGCGGCAGGTGGCTACGTCGCGTGGAACAAGACCGGACGCATGTACGGGAACTACACGATGATCGTCCATCCGGGCGGGTTCGCGACGGTCTACGCGCACCTCTCCAGATTCATGGCGAAGCCGGACACGTACGTCGAACGCGGACAGGTCATCGGACTCTCCGGCGGCATGCCAGGACAGGCGGGCGCAGGCCTTTCCACCGGCCCGCACCTCCACTTCGAGGTCCGCCAAGGCGGCATCCCCGTCGATGCGGAGAATTTCCTGCCGTCGATCTAGACGATACCCCCTCTACCTCCCCCTTGCATGAAGGGGGAGAATTCAGGTTCCTCTTAGGATTTCCTTCAATTCTTCCATCGTCGAGACGCGGACGAGCTTGGCGCGTAGCTCCTTGAACCGCGCCTCATTCTTGAAATACCACGGCAGATGCTTACGGAGCGTCACGAGACCCCTCTCCCCATACCACGCAAGATGCAGCTCCGCATGACGGAGGACCGTGGCCACGCGTTCTGCGTCCGTCGGGTCCGGATCCTCGACGCCGTCGGCGAGCGCATGCGCAAGACGTCCGAGGATCCACGGGTTGCCGAGCGCGCCGCGTCCGATCATGATGCCGTTTGTGCCAGACGTAGCGAGTGCCTGTTTCGCGGTCTCGACCGACACGATATCGCCGTTCACGAGGACGGGAACCTTCACGACCGCCCGCGCCGCTCCAATCGCGTCCCAATCCGCGGCCCCGGCATATCCTTGCGCCTTGGTCCGACCATGGACCGTCACGAGGTCCGCGCCCGCGTCTTCGAGGACCTTGCTGAACTCGACGATATCCGTGGGCGATGTCCAGCCGAGCCGCGTCTTCACGCTGACGGGGATATCGACCGCCGCCTTGACGGCCCGTACGATATCCGCGGCAAGCTTCGGGTCGCGCATGAGCGCAGCGCCGTCGAAATTCGAGACGATCTTCGTCGCAGGGCACCCCATGTTGATGTCGATGCCGTCGGGACGGAACCGTTCCACGACGATACGCGCCGCCTCGGCCATGGTCGACGGATCGGACCCGAAAATCTGCTGGATGACCGGCCGCTCCTCGTCGACGATGTCGCACATGCGGAGCGTCTTCGGGTTCTCCCGGACGACAGCTTCGGACGACACCATCTCGCGGAAGATGACGAAATCGCCGCCGCTCACCTCGCGACAGAGACGGCAAAACGGCGGGTCGGTCATGTCCGCCATGGGAGCGAGCGCCACGATAGGGCGGGGGAGCGTCTTCCAGTCGAGCATGGCCGGAAGATAGCCGAAAAAACAAAGACCGTCCACGGGGGACGGTGAGGGGAGGTTCCCGGCGGTCGGGAGAGGACCGCGGGCGATGCGGTCATGGGACGTCGACGACGATATCGCCGCGTTCGCCTTCGATGAGGTCTTCAGGCCGTCCTCCGTGCCGCAGGAAGTACCTGCAGGCATGATCCGCGGTCGGTGTGAAGGCACGGAAGGTGCAGTGGCCGTTCTCGACGTCCCCGCCGTCGAAGAGAACCTGAAGCGCGTGGCGCTCGTCGTTCACGACCGGCGGAAATACGGTCAGGATGCCGCGCGGGACCTTGAACCTGTCGAGCCACAGCTCATACAGGACTTCGCCCTTGGGCGTTCGAAGTCGGAGACGACGGACGATATCCACGTACATCTCGACGAGTTTCTCCGGCTTTCGGCTCCCCGTTGTCGAGAGGATGACGTACACGGTCGGGATGCGTCGTCGCTCAGAAGGTGCACTGCCGCTCATCCTGTACTCCTTTCGTTCGGCAAGTGCCCAGTATCACGGAACGAGCTCGGCCTGTCAACGACCTCCGGCTCCCGTAGGGGCGCAAGGTATTGCGCCCCGGGCGGATTACCATCCACCCCTACATGTTTCGGGCATTTCATGCCAAAATGGGCGACATGACCGATTTTCGGCTCCATCGTCCGTATGAGCCCTCCGGTGACCAGCCCGAGGCGATTTCGGAGCTCGTCGACGGATTCTCGCACGGCGAACGGTTCCTGACCCTGCTCGGCGCGACCGGCACGGGCAAGACCTTTACGGTCGCGAACGTCATCCAGGAAATCAAGAAGCCGACGCTCGTGATCGCGCACAACAAGACCCTCGCGGCCCAACTCTGCAACGAGTTCCGCGAGTTCTTCCCGGACAACGCCGTCGAATATTTCGTCTCGTACTACGACTACTACCAGCCGGAGGCGTACATCCCGAAATCCGACACCTACATCGAGAAGGAGGCGATGATCAACGAGGAGATCGACCGTCTCCGGCACAGTGCGACGCAGGCGCTGCTGACGCGGAAGGACGTCATCATCTGCGCATCGGTCTCGTGCATCTACGGGCTCGGCGCGCCGCAGGCGTACGAGAAGACCATCCTGCACCTGCGCGTGGGTGATGACGTCAAGCGCGAGAACGTCCTCGGACGCCTCATCGAGATGCAGTTCACGCGTACGAACGCGGACTTGCTGCGCGGTTCGTTCCGCGCGACCGGCGGTATGCTCGAGATCATGCCCGCGAACGAGGAGCGTCTCTACCGCATCGAGGCGCCGCACGGGACCATCGAGGCCATCGACGCTGTGGATCCAGTGACGAGGAAGCGAACGCGGTCGCTTGAGGACGTGTGGGTCTTCCCGGCGAAGCACTTTATCGTCTCCGGCCCGGAACGCGAACGTGCGCTCGGAGATATCCGCGCCGAACTCGGGAAGCGTATCGCGTGGTTCGAAAAGCATGGGAAGCTTCTCGAGGCCGAGCGGCTCGAACGTCGGACCAAAGCAGACCTCGAGATGATCGAGAACGTCGGATACTGCAACGGCATCGAAAACTACTCACAACCGCTCTCCGGACGGCCGACGGGGGAGCCACCCGACACCCTCATCTCGTATTTTCCCAAGGACTTCCTGCTCGTCGTGGACGAATCGCATGTCACCATCCCGCAGATCGGCGGCATGCACGCAGGCGATCGGAGCCGGAAGGACACGCTTGTCGAACACGGCTTCCGCCTGCCGAGCGCCAAGGACAACCGACCTCTCACATACAAGGAATTCGAGGACCGGATCCGGCAGGCCATCTTCGTGTCCGCGACGCCGGCGGACTACGAGCGAACGCATTCGGCGCGCATCGTCGAGCAAATCATTCGGCCGACTGGCCTCGTCGACCCAGAAGTCATCGTCCGCCCGATTACTCCGAAGCGCGTAGGTGCGCATGGCAATGCGCCTGGCCAGATCGACGACGTGCTGGACCGTATCGCGACCGTCACGAAACGCGGCGACCGCGTGCTCGTCACGACGCTCACCAAGAAGATGGCCGAGGACCTGAACGGATTCCTCGTCGAGAAGAGGATCAAATCCCGCTATCTGCACAGCGACATCGACACCGTGGAGCGGCTCGAGATCTTGAGCGAATTCCGCAAGGGGACGTACGACGTCATCGTCGGCGTGAACCTCCTGCGCGAAGGGTTGGATCTTCCCGAGGTCGCGCTCGTCGCCATCCTCGACGCGGACAAGGAAGGATTCCTGCGCTCCGACGTCTCGCTTATCCAGACCATTGGCCGCGCGGCTCGCAACGTCCGCGGGCAGGTCGTGCTCTACGCGGACCGCGTCACGGGCTCCATGAAGCGGGCGCTCGACGAGACGGACCGCCGGCGTGCCAAGCAGGTCGCCTACAACGAAGCGCATGGCATCACGCCGAAGAGCATCGTGAAGGCCATCACGGACACGCGTGCGGCACTCGGCCTCACGAGCCACAAGGACGTGAAGGAGATCCTCAAACTCGAGCTCTCGGCCGACACGTCGGACCTGAACGCGGTGCTGAAACGTAAGGAGGTCGAGATGAAGGAGGCCGCGCGAGACCTCGAGTTCGAGCTTGCCGCCATCCTCCGCGACGAAATCCAAATCCTCCTGAAAGAGATCAAGAAACGCCAACGCGTAGGGGCGCATGGTGATGCGCCCGTCAGACCCAAACGACCGCCCCGCCACGGTCGGACGCGCTAGACGTCTCTCCTGATATACTGACGCCATGCATCTCAAGCGACTCTCCTTCACGATCGCGCTCGGACTCCTGCTCGCGGCCATGCTGACGCTCGCGGTCCTCGTCGCGTTGAAGTTCCGAGCCTCGTCCGTCGCGCAGGCACCAGCGACGATCGAGACGTCGATCGAGACGCCCCCGCCGGACGCTGAGCCGAAAGCTTTGGAGCGCGCGTTCATCCGCATCGACAACGCTCCGACGACAGCGACACACGGAGCGTCGTGGACCGTCGCTTTCAAATCGAACACGTGGTCGACTTGCCTCGCGGACCTGTACGGTCCGGATGAAGAACCGTTCATCATCGACCCGGACGCGGCGAAAGCCGTCGGGGCAGGGAACGGGTCGTTCTCTTGGACGTGGAGCGTCCCGATTGACGCGCCGCCCGGCACCTGGACCGTGCGTCTCATGTGCGGCTCCTACGAGAACCTCTGGACGAGCGACGTGAACATGGAGGTGGGAGAATGAAGACGCAGGGGCATGGCGCGCCGTGCCCCTACACCTTGACATATGCGACTTTTTGTTGTATCCGTTAGGTCATCGTCCTGACTGTCAGGAAGATTCGTCCGCGCGGAACGCGGGGTCTCCAGTCACATCCGAAGCATCCGCAGAAGCGCAGAGCACCTCAGCGGAGTCCACGGATCGAACGGAGAAGCAGATGGCACGTATTCAACTAGCCACACGAAAACAGATCGGGTCCGTCGTCACCCTCCTCGTCTCGGGCAAGGCCTCACGCGAGGATGCGCAAGCGTTCATCGACAGGTTCAAGGACGTACCGTCCGTAAAGAAACGACGGAAGCAGGAGCCTGCCACCGACCCGAACCTCGTCGTCTTCTGGGATGAGCGTTACCCCGGAAAGGGCGAGGCGATCATGGAGATCCTCCGTCCCTTCTGCGGCTGGAAGCCGGAGCGGAAGCCAGCGCTTCCGGATCTCGAGGAGCGTGCGAAGGCTGCTATCTTCTGGCGGGATATCAAGGATGTCCGCGTCTTCGATGATCCAATCTCACTCCGGGCCTCGCTCGAGGACTCACTCCGGGCCTCGCT
>JAHJRN010000057.1 GCA_018830865.1 Patescibacteria group bacterium
CAAGCCAATGAGAGCAATGGAGCAATAGCAGTGGACCAGGACGAGCCTATTGAAATATCCATAGACGGCGAGTTGGACTTGCACACTTTTCAGCCCCGTGATGTCAAGCACTTGGTCCCGGACTATGTGGAAGCTTGCCTGGAAGAGGGCATAACCGAGCTGCGTATTATTCATGGCAAAGGCCAAGGGGTCCTCAGGCGCACCGTGCACAGCATCTTGGAGAAAATGCCAGAGGTGGAGTCGTTCAGTTTGGCGGGAAACGACGGCGGAGGCTGGGGTGCTACCCTGGTGACGCTAAAACCCAATTCAGCCGCAGGAGAAAAATAGGTGCGGAGTCCTCTTGGGGATATCAAGCTCCAGACGTTTTACTTGAAACCCGCTTCATGCTATAGAGGCCGGTATGCGCCTTAAGGAAAGCCTTTTCCAACTATCGTAGGTAACCCGAAAAGGCTGATTAGCAATAAATATGCTCCACATAATTCCTCCACCCAAGGAGACAAACCATGGTGAAAATAGCTCCTTCGATCCTTTCTTCTGATTTCTCCCGCCTGGCCGAGGAGATTCAGGCCGTGGTGGAGGCTGGCGCGGACCTTTTGCACGTGGACGTGATGGACGGCCATTTCGTGCCCAACTTGACCTTCGGCCCGCCGGTGATTAAAGCCATCCGCAAGGTCACGGATGTGCCCTTTGACGTGCATCTCATGATTGATAATCCTGATCAATATTTGGAGGACTACGCCCAGGCTGGCGCGGATTATATCGGGGTGCACGTGGAAGTTTGCCCTCATCTGAACCGCACCCTTACCCGCATAGCCGAGCTTGGCAAAAAACCGGTGGCGGTGCTGAATCCCCACACCCCGCTGTGCTCCATTGAAAACGTGCTGGATTTGATATCCATGGTGCTGGTCATGAGCGTCAATCCAGGCTTTGGCGGCCAAAAATTCATTCCCAGCTCAGTGGACAAGGTGGCCGAGCTGCACGCCATGATCAGCCGGCGCGGGTTGGATGTGCCGATCCAGGTGGATGGAGGCATCCAGGCCGATACCATAGGCCAGGTGGCTGCGGCCGGAGCCCGGGTGTTTGTCTCCGGTTCCGGGGTCTTTGGCCACGCCTCGGGCTATAAGGCGGCCATGGATGAGATGCGGGAAAGGGCCCGGGAGTACGTGCGCCACAGCGGTTAGTCATGAGGCGGGATGCGTCTATCTTTTGCATTTGGCTCGTTGTGTTGGGCCTATGCATGTTTTTTGGCCCCGTGGCACGGCCTTGGTTTGAAGGCGCGCCTGGAGCATGGGCGGCGTGGGCCATGGCCTTGGCCGGAATCGCGGCGCTGGCAGGCTCTGGCTGGCTTTGGCTGCGCCTGCCGCCTGATCGCCGTCCGCGTGCCGCCTGGGGGCTAATGGGGGTGGCTCTGGGGATGGGGCTTTTGGCTTGGCTTCAGCCCATTCTCATCGAACGATCCCACATCATTTTATATGGCGTATTGGGTGCGTTGGCCTGGCGACTGGTGGGCCATTGGCGGCAGGGTGGCCAGGGGCTGTTTTGGGCCATGTTGCTGTCCGGCTCAGCGGGCTATATTGACGAGATAGGCCAATGGCTGCATCCGGACCGCATGTTCGATTGGCGCGATGTGGCCACCAACGCCGCTGCTGGAGCGCTTGGAGTGCTGGCGGCATGGCTGCTCGGGCCCATAAATAAGCTTGGCCCCACAAAAAAACGCCCCCATTAAAGGAGGCGTCTTTTCATGATTATGCTTGGCGTGCTTTAGCGCACCACGCCCTTCAGGCGAATCTTGAATAGCTTGTCCGCAGCTTGGATGCTCAAAGTCTCGTTGAACGAGCCTTTGGGCAGCTTGTCTACCTTGGGAATGATCTCCAACATTAAGCGCTCGCCCGGCCTGGTCCAGTCTTCCTTGATCTCAAACAAATCGCGATTGTAATCCAGCTTGGCGATCTTGAGTTGGGGCGAGCAGGCGCGTTTTACCAGCACCGAGCGGCTCATGGGCTTTAACCCCTTTACCAGCGCTCCGAAGAAAAGATCGTGGGGTTGGGCGGTAAAGGGGCCGCGCACCTCGACCACCGCGAACAGGCTAACCTTGGAAGAGCCCGGTACCACCAGGAAGATCGGCCCGGCGAACTCCATGGCCTCCTTGGCCTTGGCCGTGAGAGTCAGTTCATACTGCTTGCCACCGGGCAATGCCTTTAGCTTGGCGCTAAGATATTGCTTCATGGGGTTTTCCACCGCGGCGATCATGAGCCGATTGCCCTCTGGGTCAGCCAAGGTCACGGTGGTGGAGATATTCTCACCCAGACAACCTATGACTTGAATGCGGCGGCTGGTTTCACCGACGATTTCTATGCGGCTTTTGGTTTCGCCCACCATAACCAAGGTGGCAAAGGGCTGGGAGGAGTCATTGGTGGCAACCACCGCGGTTTTGCGGAAGGCTCCGGTGATGCCTTCGGTGTCCAATTCCAGGGTAATGGTTCCCTTGTCACCCGGCGGGGTGATTTTTTGGAATTTCGCCACCGTGCATCCGCAGGAAGGGCTTACCTTGTCTATAATGAGATTTAAATCGCCTTGATTGG
>JAHJRN010000070.1 GCA_018830865.1 Patescibacteria group bacterium
GGTTTTGATTCAGTCTCTAATTACATAAGGTATCTGGCACTAGCAAGAGACAGGGTTACTGAAATAAAAATTTGGGAGATACACAATAAAATCGTGGGTTGCGCCAAAGATGAAAAAGTGAAAGTTGGCAAGCACTATCCTTTTATAAACATGTGAGGTGGGGAATATGAAAAATACAGATATATATGACAAAAACGGATTTGTTTCAATAGATGACATAATTGGAGATACAGGCAAATATTCTGCGAAAAGCAGCCTTGAAGAAATGCTTGGAGAAGATAGAAGCCATGCTGGAGACGCAAAGCGCGATGTATTTACTGACATAATCTCTGACAAGGTAAAGTTCTTCAAACAGATTCTTGATGAGATCGATGGCCAGATAAAGGACAGGGAATGCCTGAAAGATACAATTCAGCAAAAAATTGATTTAAGACTTTGCAAGCTCAAGACAAAGATTTACGAAGTTGAGCCATGGGGTCTTGGCAATAATAAAAATATTGATTCCAGGCGAGATAAGCTTGAAAAAGAGATAGAAGCTCTTGCCAAGCAGAAATCTGAAGAAAGCAGGGAAAGTTGGAGAGACATTGCTCTTCTGAGAAAAGAATACAGACAGTTCTCAGAACAATATAGGAATGCTTTGAGGAAAAGCAACCTGATAGGCAATATGAATGAAAATGAAACGCAAAGTCCCTGAATACATCAAAGCCTTGCAGAAGATTGAGATAGAGCTAAGAGAGCAATTGAAAATCTCGGCTAAAAATAAAACTAAAAAACAAAAATGAAGTCGTTTTATTTTGGCTATAAGGACATGAGGAAGTCCAGAAGGATTACTGTCAGGTTGGACAGAGAAACCTTTGATCTTCTGGAAAGACAACAATGCCCGTATTCAGATATTATCAGGGATGCTCTTAAAGCTCATTTCGCTAATTCTTAACGTGGCTATGTATTTGCAGATTCCAGTTTTATAATTTCCTTGTATTTCTCGCGTACTTCCGGTTTACGCAGTAGCTCGTTCAAAATGTCATCATATTTTGTCCTGATATCCAGCTGGTGCTTAATATCCTTTAATTCAGAGCGCAGGCTTGCTAGCTCTTCATCGTTTGCGACAGATTGAGTAATTGCCTTGCGATGCAGCGGCCTTTTGCAGGATTTACAGAACTTATCTGTGAAGCCAGAAAATTCGTTGCAGAACTTGCACTGGATGGTTTTAGAGCCGTTTACTTCAGGCGATGTTTCAGACTCTAAGAGGCCTTTCCTGCTTAACTGTCGCTTTAGCATATCCTCTTGGTTAGTGTAATCATACGTGGAAATCTGCTTGGTGCTTGTCCATCTGGCGATATGCTGAATTTCAACATCGCTCTCTCCTCTGGCTTTACGAAAAGTAACGCCGTTTCTTTTCAAGGAATAGCAAGTGATCTTCTTCTTGATACTAAGAGCTTCACAGGCATTTCTTAGATGCATGTTGATAGTATAGGGTGTCAGCTGCCTTTGTGGTGATTGCCTTGTAGTTGTTATAAACAGATATGCGTCTGGATTGTTCTTGAATGGATGCAACTCAAGCCATTTTATAAGAAACGGGTAACTGTCTATGCAGAGCAGGAAGCCGCAGCCTTCCTTGCCATGTTCAGAAATGTAGAGCTTGGTGTAGTTGTCATAAAGCTGAACATCCCTGATTTTGATATAAAGTATCTCTTGAGGCCTGCCAAGGCTCTCCTGCGCAAGCGTAACGTAGCATTGCAGCCTTACGTCTTTGCTGAAATATTCGACAAGTTTCTCATATTCAACAAAATCAAGCCTGTCGTTTCTCAGTTTTTCGCGGCTCTTGTCAATTTTTGCGGAAAGGTGCCTTACGACATATGGGACTATTGTTTCGTCTTCTCTGCCCTTTTCGTCTTTATCGGGAAAAAGGCTTTTCCAGATATGCTTCACGTCCTTTATAAAATCAGACTTGCTCTTTGGGGAGTTATAGACGCTGTGCATGAAAGATATTATTCTATTGATCTCTAATCGGTTAGCGCTGGCTAAGTCAGTTTCAGTTGCGTAGGTTATCAGTTTAAGGGTTTGCAGAAGCCTTACTCTTCTGATGTAGCTAACGTCCTTAGCCTCGAAAGAAAGAAACAGGTTTTTGAAGTATTGCAGGTTTGCCGGGTTTTTACAGAAATATTTTCGCTTGGAGTTATTTGACGGCTTTTTTAATAATTGGCTTAGATTAGCCTTGAACTGCTCATATTTCTTCTTATTGTTGTATATATCGTTTTCTGCCATGTGTTTTGCCTCCGCACCGCAGCTTTATAAACCTATGTCAGACAACGCATTAAAAAAGAGTAGGAGTGCGCCGACGGTGCAAAATTATGTTGTTTTAATGCGCAAGGCCTAGATTTGGCTCTCTCTTAATAAATCTTTCGGTTTTGAAATGGTGGGCTGGAGTGGCTGGCTTTGAGGGCATCCGGGCTGTTTCGGCTATTTCTTGCTGGGATATCGACCTATTACGGCAATATCGGGAAGCCACAAAAAGAATAATAAAATAATAGAAATGAAAAGATAAAGCTGTAAAGAGTAAACAACAAAAAAACGAAACCATACAGAAAATAAAACCAGCCCAAAAAACAAAAATAGGAAAATCAGACTTAATAAAAACCACACTAATTACCAGCTACCGCAATAAAATAGTTTGTACGCCTCACAGCATTACAAAACTTATAACTACACGATGTTTTTCAAACAACGGAATTCCGTCAATCTCTGATTGGTGATATGGGTAGTGTTCGAAAACCATTTCTACTTTAGGAATTCCGAGCGTCATAAACCACTATAAAATTTGGCTTGCACTTCGTGCCGCTTTTTAAATGGTGGTTTTTGACAAACGAAAAACATACAGGGTGGTAAAACTGGATAAAGAAAACGGAATAGAAGAACTAGTATTAAGCTTGTGCAACTTTGGATATAAAGATTTGCAGACAACAGTTGGCGTATTAAAAAAATACCATATTCCAACAAACGATTTTGCGGACTACGTTGAAGAGTTCATGGAATCAACAGGCATGAATTTGGTCAATAAAGGCCAGCCTCTTGATGTCTGCGCTCTTGCGTATGACTATGCTCTTCAGGAGGCAAGGAATAGAATTGAGAGAAGAACAGGCTTTGATATCATGAACAATGCAAACTACTATGTGCTTGGAGATTATTTCTGTTCTTCAATAGATTATTCTCTTGAGGATAGGGATAAGCTAATTGAAGCAGTTTGCTCTGCTGATAAGGATGACAGGCAGGCTCTGCTTGACAGCCATATTGTAAATACGTTTTTTAGGGATGTTGAGGTTATTGATGGTGTGGAGAAGTGTCATCAAGCCAATTGTGATTAATCACAACCATGAACTGTTTAAGATAAGACCCATCTTAGGTAGTTTTATAAACATAGTAATATTTTACTTGTTAATAGATTGGTTATTGCGTATCATAATCAAGGCATGATATTCGCGTCTAAATGAGCGCTAGGCTCTGTAGCAGAAACGCATAAGGCTAACAGACCTATTGCGGAGTGAATAGAATGAAATTAACTAAAATTTATATCAAGAACTTCCGCCGACTGGAGAATGTGCAAATTGACCTTGAAAATGAAGAAACTGTTTTTGTCGGCCCCAATAATAGCGGCAAGACTTCAGCGACTGCAATTTTCAGATATCTTTTTAAGGGAGCTGATTTAAGAATCCATGATTTTTCTGTATCGAAAATTTCGCAAATTGATCAATATGGCAATGAAGAGAAGAAAGAAGAC
>JAHJRN010000019.1 GCA_018830865.1 Patescibacteria group bacterium
AAAGCTTCACGGGGTCTTTTCGTCTGACTACGCGTACAGGGCATCTTCACCCCACTTGCAATTTCGCCGAGTACATTGCTGAGACAGTCGCGAACTCGTTTTGCCATTCGTGCGGGTCGGAACTCACCCGACAAGGAATTTCGCTACCTTAGGACGATTATAGTTATCGCCGGCGTTCATCAGCGCTTGGATTCAAGGCTGCCGGGACCGAAGTCCCATGACCTCTCCTCTTAACGTTCTGACACTGGCCAGGCACCACTCCCTATACGTCACCTTGCGGTTTAGCAGGGAGCTGTGTTTTTGGTAAACAGTCGGTTCGCGTCTTTAGCTGTGGCCTCGCTTGCGCGAGGCAGGCCTTATCCCGAAGTTACGGCCGCTGTATTGCAGAGTTCCTAAGCAATGTTTCTCTCGTACACCTTGGCACACTTACGCCTACCCACCTGTGTCGGTTTACGGTACGGGGACCGTCGCGTTAGCTCTAGAAGGTTTTCTTGGTACCCCATTCACTTCCCTCGCCCGCCTTGCGGCAGGCTCGCGTCCGCGGCGAGGCTTGTGCGATGCGGATTTGCCTACATCACACCCCTCCGCGGCCGAAGGATCATTCCGGGATCCTCGGAAGCTGCAAGAATACGTCACTCCATCGAAACACGACGCTCGTGCAGGAATATTCACCTGCTGTCCATCGGTTACGCCTTTCGGCCTGGCCTTAGGCCCCGACTAACCCAGGGACGATTCGCGTGGCCCTGGAAACCTTGGGTTTACGGTGGACGGGATTCTCACCCGTCTTTTTGCTACTTATGCCGACATTCTCTCTTCGCATCGCTCCACGGTGGCTCACGCCTTCCGCTTCAGTGCTGATACGAATGCTCCCTTACCGATCCCTTCTCCCGAAGGAGAAGCGGATCCCGCGACTTCGGTAGTATGCTTGAGCCCCGGTAAGTTTTCGGCGCCAGGCAGCTTGACCAGTGAGCTGTTACGCTTTCTTTAAAGGATGGCTGCTTCTAAGCCAACCTCCTGGTTGTATGGGCCGCCTGACCACCTTTGACACTGAGCATACATTTAGGGACCTTATTCTGCGGTCTGGGCTGTTTCCCTCTTGTCTCATGGAGCTTAGCCCCCACGGACTGACTGTTGGGAACACGTTACGGTATTCGGAGTTTGGTTAGAGCGAGTAGGCTTGCGCCCCTCGCTCCATTCAGTGCTCTACCCCCGCAACGCTATGAATCAACGCTAGACCAAAATCTATTTCAGGGAGAACCAGCTATCACCCAGCTCGATTGGAATTTCTCCGCTAACCACAACTCATCCCCGAGTGTTGCACGGCTCGTGGGTTCGGACCTCCATCACGCTTTCGCGAGACTTCATCCTGGTCATGGCTAGATCGCCGGGTTTCGGGTCGACTCGATGCTACAAACGCCCTATTAAGGCTCGCTTTCACTGTGGCTGCATTCCCGCAGGAACTTAACCAAGCAACATCGGAGTCACTCGTCGGCTCATTCTTCAATAGGAACGCTGTCACGGACATTGCTGCCCGCTCCAACTCCTTGTAAGCGTACGGTTTCAGATACTATTTCATCGCCCTCCCGGGCTGCTTTTCAGCTTTCCATCACTGTACTTGTTCACTATCGGTCAGGAGGAGTATTTAGTCTTGCCACATCGTCGTGGCTGCTTCCGGCGGGGTTTCTCGAGCCCCGTCGTACTTTGGATCTGAGACACATGCGGAGAATATCCATTTCACCTACCGGGCTATCACCGTCTTTGGCCGATCTTTCCAGATCGTTCAGTTATGGAACCCTCGTGCGCATGCCGTTCCCTTGGGGGTCCGACGCCTCGTCCGCAACACCATCTTCTGCGACAGCCCAAGCTCGTCACCCATACCCGCGGTCAAACTTACGTCCAACTCGGTGTACAGGTTCACAAAAAATGGTTTAGACTCGTCCGCGTTCGCTCGCCGCTACTGACGGAATCGAGCTGACATCTTGTCCCGATACGATCTCGAAAGACCGTACAGGACAAGAAGTCAGCGTTTCGTTGGTTTCTTTTCCTCTGGGTACTGAGATGTTTCACTTCCCCAGGTGCCCTCCTCACGACCTATGTATTCAGTCGTGGGTACGTCGACTTCATCGACGTGGGTTGCCCCATTCGGAGATTCCCGGATCATAGGTTGCTTGCCACCTCCCCGAGACTTATCGCAGGCTGCGACGTCCTTCTTCGGCTCCTCGCTACCAAGCCATCCACCGTACGCCCTTACGTGCTTCGGCCATCCGGAGCCACGATTCGAATGAGGGAATCGCGGACGGAAGGCCTGTCAGGTGTACTGTGCTTACGCCGATACGTTGATCGGCATCCCGACCGCGATTGCGCGCGTCGAGACTTGAAGATTATAGATGCCATGTACGTATGACGTTCTATCGTCATCGTTACAGGTTCCGTTGTCGAGGTCCGGCCTTCAAGCCGTCGGTTCTTCCGGAGACGAAAATCGCTTGGCGTGGCCAAGCGACAGTTCCCTCATTCTGGAGGGACCTGTGCTTAGCGAGGCGATATCGTACGCATTTGGTAAGCAGGGTCTCCAGAGGTCCCGGGGTGGGACGTGGTGGGTCTTGAAGTGTCGGTACAATAGACGAACCAAAAACACTTGTCAAGGCCCGGAAAACGGATGAGTCCCGGGTACCGAAGGCCCCTATATGAGGGGATAACGAGGGGCTTCTGCTACACTATCCGCATGGCGCATCCGACGACCCCATCAAACGAGCGGCTGAAGGAGGCCTGGGCCGCCTTCGAATCGAAGATGACCTCCATCCGATCGGACTATCGAGACCTGCTCGCCAAGGTCGACGGGCGAGCCACGGAACGGAAGATGACAACGCTCCGAAAAACCATCGGAGCAGACCCGCGCGTATGACCACCGACCCCCAAGCAGCCCAAGAGAGGGTGAGTGCGCCGTTCGAACGGATGCCATCGCCCGAATCCACGCCGCCGGAATCCAGCGAGCGGCTCGTGACGCGTGGACGTGAGGAGGTCGGACGTCTGACGGTCGAGATGAAGACGGCACAGGCATCGCTCGCGCCGGAAGATGACGTCTTCTCCGGCGATTTCTGGGACCTGAAAGCGCGGGTCGAGACGGCGCAGGCGGAGCTCGAAAAGGATATAGGTTCAATCATCTCGGAGACGCTGCACGAACAGGAACAACTGGCTGAGCCTACGGAAGCCTCTTCGGAGACACCGCCACTCATTGATCCGAATCTCGACCCTCTCGAAATGTCGGACCGCATCCGCGACGTCCTAGCGGAATCGACGGAACGACACGTCGCGTTCGATAAGCTGGATCAGGTCGCAGAACTCGCGTCCAAGGACGCATCCATCCGAGAACAGGCTATGGATAGGTTGTCTGACGTGGTGGGAAAGAAATTCGCCGAACGTATCCTTTCGGACCGAAGATATCGTGAGGTGCTTCACCGACTTCAGGAGACTCTGACGCAACGCATCAGCGGGAAGGAGAGCCCAAATTTCTGCAAAGAGACGGGGCTGGAAAACCTCGTCGCCATCCATGAAGTCCTCGGCGAACGTGCGGAGGCGGTGGTCCGAACCCTCGATCTCCGTTCCTATGGTCGCGGGCTCGATGCAAGCCTGA
The DNA here is from genome assembly GCA_018830865.1 of Patescibacteria group bacterium. Classification (GTDB taxonomy): domain Bacteria; phylum Patescibacteriota; class Patescibacteriia; order 2-12-FULL-60-25; family 2-12-FULL-60-25; genus JAHJRN01. The sequence continues at coordinate 3,632 of JAHJRN010000019.1, forward strand.
AATTCTCCCCGTCGCAAAACGGCGAGTTCCCCGACGCGATCAGGGTCTTCGGAACGTCCTTCGACGATGAGGGCAACCTCACGGATGTGCAGATCGACCTCGGTTTTGGCTTCGATGTCATCGGCAAAGACGGGACCGCGACCGGAGACGATGCGAAAATCTATCGTTCGTTCATCCTGGAACAACGGACGATTCCGGACGGGACGATGGAGAAAGATATCACCGTGAAGCATGAACTCTTCGAGCTCCCGACATCCATCAAGGGCAACGGACTCGCGGCAGAGGTGACCGCGACGTCGCTCCAGGAATACGATCGGATTGGAGCCAATGCCATCACGCTCCATGCGAATATCGAGCAGGGCGGATATGCCTGGGCCGGATACGGGTACGGCTGGGACCAGCGCAAGACCCGCGAACAGGATGTCGGCGGACTCATCGGCGGCGTGAAGGCCGCGTTCCTCGATGCCCTCCAAGAGGCCGGTGTAGACCCATCTTCCGAAGCCGCGCACAGGACCATCGAGGCTATCGAGACGGCCGAACAGAACCCCTCCGCCTGCACACCCCAACACCTTGCCCTTCTCGGCAAAGAGGAGCTTCTCTTTCGACGTGGTACGTCTGGACGTCTCTATACGGACGAAGCTTTCCAGGCCGCCCTCGCCGAGGGGTCGGAAACCGACGAGATGGATACGATGAAGGGACCTCTGCATGCCGGAAAACTCGGGATGATGGGAAGCTCCTGGTACGGCCGTATCGACCTGAAACCCGACGGACCGCAGGGTGGAAAAAACCGCGCCTTGCTCGAAGAGAAGGTTTCCCGTTCGACGAAATAATCTTACGGACATATGAATGAAAAACCGAAGCAGGAACAGGCGATGGAAGGGCGCCTCACTAAAGACGGGAAGGATCTCGGTGACAGGCATTTTCACGAAGTCGGATGGGGAACCTCGCCCGATGCGGCGCAGGAGGACCTTGCGCGTATCGCCATGATGGAGGTCGAGCTCGCCGAACGGCAGGCAGAGTCCCTCGCATCCGAAAACAAGAACTGGGGCGTCAGCGCCTACAAAGGACTCATCGCGATCTATCGGAATCACCAGAATATCGATGTATGGAGGAAACGCATCGAAGATCTTGAACGCGGATAAAACAATACGCCCCGAAGTCCTCATGGACTCGAGGCGTTTCCTCACGTCAGGATGACGGGGAGGAAGAGTGTGGCCGGCGCGCACACCTTAATGTGGGCCGGGATGGACGAGATGTGGGGATTGACCTCGATGACGGTCGCCCCGTTCTTGCGGGCGCCGGCGACGAAGGCCGCGGCCGGCATGACCACGCCGCTCGTCCCGACCACGAGGACGGTATCCGCCATCTGGACGGCTTCGACTGAGCGGACGACCAGGTCCCTCGGAATCGATTCATCGAACCAGACGATGGCCGGACGCTCCAGTTCGCCGCAACAGGGCGAGGTGGGAAGTTCCTCATAGTCGAGCGCGTTCTCCTCGCGCTCGACGCCGCACGCGGTGCAGCGGTTCCTCCAAAGCGAGCCATGAAGGGCGGTGACGTCCGGATGCCCTGCACGTTCATGCAGCCCGTCCACGTTCTGCGTGACGAGGGTCACGCCCTCCCGCTTCCGCGTCCACTCCGCGAGCGCCGTGTGCGCATCGTTCGGCTTGCATGCGGCGACGGTCTTCCGACGTTCGCAGTACCACTCCCAGACGAGCGCTGGATGTTCAGCGAAAGCCGCCGGATTCGCGAGATCGCTGTAATACCGATTTCTCCAGTACCCGTCTGGCCCCCTGAAGGTCGGGACACCGCTTTCCGTGCTGATTCCCGCCCCCGTGATGACCAGCACGCGTTTCGCCTCCTTCATGACGACACGCGCCATCATGACGGCCTCGACCACCGCATCATCATCCGTCCTGGGCTGCATCGCTTTTTCCATCTCCGTTCCTTTCCATGTTCTGAAGGGACGACATGCGACTATCCCAGAAATCAGGACTTTTGTCAACCCCTCGACCGCCGTCTACCATACTTCCGATATGCCGGGAACTATCACCTTCTTCACCGGCCCCATGGCCTGCGGCAAGACGCTGGAGCTCGTCCGTCATCTCCAGATCCATTCGGAACAGCACATCCCGACGGTCTGCATCCGGCCGGCGACGGACACGCGGACCGAAAACGTGGAATCCCGGGCCGGGCTCCGCTTCGACGGGCTCACGGTCCAGGACGAGGACCTTGAGACCATCCGCGGCATCCTCGACCGCTACGACGTCATCGGCGTGGACGAGGCGCACTTCTTCCCGCCCGGCATCGTGCCGCTCCTCGCAGACGCGGTGCTTCGCGGCAAGACTATCCTCGTAGCCGGACTCGATGCAGACTTTCGCGGCGACGTGTTCCCGACATCGCTCGCGCTCCTCTCGTTGCCCGAGACGTCGGTCCAACGCACGCCGGCGGTCTGCTGCGTGTGTCGTCAGCACAACGCGACACGCACGCAGCGGCTGAAGGACGGCGAACCGGCGCGCCGCGACGACCCGACCGTCCTCGTCGAGGGGTCGGATTGCGTCATCACCTACGAACCGCGCTGCCTCGACCATCACGTGGTATTCTGATGGGTATGCACCCGGAGAATCCCTTCCTCCCGGACGCACCCGAAGCCGCTTCGGAACGTCCGAAAGACCTCCAGGCGTTCGACGTCGTCGAGACGTTCGAGGTCGCCGGATTCGACAGCCTCGAGGTCGCGACGACGATGGAGAAGGGGCACGACGCCGAGGGAGAGAAGGATTCCCGCAACGGGGATGCGATCCTCGCGGATGCGAAGACTGGTCTCCTCGGGGTATTCGACGGTCTCGGCGGCCAGAAGCACGCGGACCGCGCCAGCCAGGCGGCGAGCCTCATGTTGGCTTCGTCATGGAAACGCGCACTCACGTCATGGAACGGGAAAACGGACCTCATCGAAGAGGCGCTTACCCCCCTTTCCGACATGGAGACGTTGCCGTGGCTCCGGCAGGATTCCGCTTTCGCAAGGAAAGCGCACGCGATGCTCGTCGGCCTCGAATGGGCTCATGCGTCCGCCACAGGAACCGGGGGCATGACCACGGCCTGCGTGGGGTTCGTCCACACGTCGGAGGACGGCGCACGTCGTCTCGTCACCGCGAACGTCGGCGACAGCGGCGCGTTCATTCTCCGCTCAGGCGGCGGCGTCGAACGGGCGTCGCCCGACGAATCCATCCTCGGCTATCTCCTCGCTGTCGGGGCAATCGACCTTCCCTTGCTCTACCGACTGAAGAAGGAGCCCGATACGGCGATTGAGGTTCCTTCCCTCGGCCGCAAGGATTCCTACTACGACATGGCGAATACCGTCATTCGACCGCTCGGCGGTCCGGACTCGGTCCGGCCGCGTATCACGGTCAAGACGCTCCTGCCGGACGACGTGGTCATCTTCTGTACGGACGGCGTGATCGACAAATACGAAAACGTCATCTCCGAAATCCCCCCGGAGAGGGAGATGCGGGAGGAACAGATGGACCTCGGCGGATTCGAGTCCGCTGCCGCGGAATTGACGGTCATGGAACGTGTCGAGTCCCTTCGGAAGGACGCGGCGGAGCGTGTCGCCTACAAGATCACGGACGATATCGGTATCGTAGGCATCCGCGTCCTGAAGGATTGATAGAACGCGGCGGATGAGATAGAACAGTGACGGATATGGGCGAGTGGCGGAACTGGCATACGCGCCGGCCTTAGGAGCCGGTCCTCGCAAGAGGTTGTGGGTTCGACTCCCACCTCGCCCACCATGCCGAAAACCGCGCTGACGCGCGGTCTTTTCGCGCACAGCCGCGCGTCACATGCTCCACCACCGGACCATGGCTTCCATGACCCCAACGTTGATGCGGATGCAATTCCTCATGGAAAGCACATCGGGTACTTCCATGCAGATCGCGTAAGGGACGCCGTCATCATGCATGCGCCATTCGAACGAGCCGTCGGCGACCGGCCTGCCGATGACGCCCTTCTCGGCCCGTCGACGGTAGATGCGCGTATCGGTGCAGATAGGCCCATGCCGTGAGGCGGCGCGAATCAACGTCCGGAACAGCTCCGGATCGGCTGCGGGTCGCGCGAAGCCGTACAGATAGGACCCCTTCTTCACGTCGTCCTCGTGGAACGATGCGAACGCCTCCAACGGCTCATGTGCGATGGCGCGATACAGTGCAGCGACCTCGCCGGTCAACGGCCTGTCGCTGAAATGGCGGTTGGGATTGAGGTTACGGTCGTTCCGGTACGTATCGCGGTCGTACCCGCTCGGGTTGGCGTTCGGCAGGATGATGATGCGCGGATGCGACGGTTCACTCCGATACGTTCGAAGGAACTCGATTGCCGACGCGGGTCCGGACGTCTCGTTCCCGTGCACTCCGCACACGAAACAGACCGCACGCTTCCGACGCGGATTCAGCGTGACCTTGAAGAGATCATACGACCGTGAGCGCCCGGCGTGTCCGATATGCTCGGGCTCCACGCCCCGCATGTTGCACGCCGCACGCAAATCCTTCACGAATACTTGATATTTCGATGGCATATCTGTCGGTCGTCCCAGTGTAGCAGATTCCGACACATGACCGGACCTGACGACCGTCATGACGCGACGCCGGGTTTTGTCATACGTCCCGCTCGCGGTATCATGCCGACACTATGACTTCCCTCAGATACCTTGCCATGACCGCCTGCGTCATGCTCTCAAGCCTCATGCCCTTCGCGACCAACGCCGCCACATCGAGCGGCACGCTCATCAAAGGCACGACGAATACCGCCGTCTACTATGTCGAGGCGGGCAAACGCTATGCCTTCCCGAACGAACGTGTCTACTTCAGCTGGTATACGGATTTCTCCGGCGTCATGACCGTCCCGGACACGGATCTCGCGACGTACATGCTTGCGGGCAACGTGACCTACCGGCCAGCGAGCCGGCTCGTGAAGATCACGACCGACCCCAAGGTCTACGCGGTCTCGCGCCATGGCGTGCTGCGCTGGGTCATGACCGAATCGGCCGCGGCCGGACTGTACGGAAGCGACTGGAACACGAAGGTCCATGATGTCGCCGACACGTTCTTCACCAACTATCTCGTCGGGTCCGCCATCGGCATGCCCACGGACTACGATATGGACGGAGAGCTCGGCATCACATCCATCGGCGCGGATATCCGGCCGTCCGGCTATGTCCCACCCACGCTCCCGACGTCACCGGTCGCGCCTTCTGATGCGATAGGAGCCTCCATCACGGTCGGCTTGAGCTCATCCCAGGCGACGTTGAACCAGACCGTCCTCGTCTTCGCCGACGTGACGGGCAACACGCATCCGATCGCCACGCTCGAAATCTTCAACGGCCAAAAGACGACGCCGCTCGCGACCTGCACCCGTAGCGCGACCTGCAGCTTCATGTATACCGTGCCGCAGGCGCCGCTCGACACGCGGTTCCGCGCCATCGCCACGGACGACCTCGGCACGGTCATCACGACGCCCTTCGGACAGCAGGCGGCCCTGACCGTCGCCGCCGTCTCCTCGGACCTCCAATTGGACGTCACGCCCGCCGCCGTCACCGCCGGAAGCCGCGTAAGCTACTCGTCCGACGCGACGAAGATTCAGGACATCGCGAGCCACCGAATCTACGCTGTCATCCCGGGCGAACCGAATCCCATCCTCTGGAAGGATTGCGGCACCGCGTCGGTCTGTGCCTCCTCGAGCCCGTTCTATCGGACGACACAGCTCTACTCCAAGGTCGCGTTCAACGGAACGACCTACCAATCACCCGCCAAGACCATCACCGTCACGAGCGGCACTCCGCCCAAACCGACGTTGACGCTGACGGAACGCCCGACCACGAACCAAGCCACGCTTGCGCTCGCGGCGCCGTCCGGCGAGACGATCGGCTGGTCCACCATCGTGGAGGGGACGTCGCAGGACGACCTCGCCTTGGCGCTGTGCGAGCTGTCGAGCTGTGAGATCACGGTGCAGGTCGCGGGCCCGCGGACGTTCACGGGATTCACGGACGTCGGCGGCAAGCTCGAGGCGTCGAACAGCGTGACGGTCACGCCATAAATCGTCGATGACACCAAAACGGACGGGAGTGACCCGTCCGTTTTAGAAATTTGATGCGATTACTCTTTCTTCGCCCGCTCGACGTATTCCCCCGTATCCGTGTTCACGACGACCTCTTCGCCCTCGTTGATGAAGATGGGGACGCGGACGACGAATCCGCCGTCGGTCTTCGCCTCCTTCGTCACGTTGCCGGTCGCGGTGTCGCCTTTCACGGCCGGCGTCGTCTCCGCGATGCGGAAATTCATCTTGCGCGGAAACTGGAGCGCGATGGGGTTTCCCTCGAACATCGTCAGCGTCACGTCGAGGCCCTCGCGCAGGTATTTCCCCTGGTCGCCGACCTCGTCGTCGGACATCGTGTATTGGTCGTACGTGCCCATGTCCATGAACGTGTAGCCCGTCGCGTCGTGGTTGAGGTACTGCGCGTTGCGGTAGTCGACCTCAACGATTTCGATGGTCTCGGAGACCTTGTAGGTCTGCTCGAGCGTGCGGCCGGTCTTCGCGTTCTTGATGCGCGTGCGCACGAACGCGGCGCCCTTGCCCGGATTGATGTGCTGGAACTCAGTGACGACCCACGGCTCGCCGTTGTGGAGGAGGACGATGCCTTTCTTGATTTCGTTCGGTGAGGCCATAGGAGAAAAACGTGAAGATCGTACCTGGGGAATGATGTGCGGATTTTGTCCGAAACGGACGATTCCGTCAATCCTCGAACCGCTCGCGAGCAGGAAACGGCAGGATGTCGTTGATTGAGGTCGCGCCCGTGAGCCACATGATGAAGCGGTCCACGCCGAAGGCGATGCCGGCGACGTTCCCCATCTTCGGAAGCGCGCCGAGGAACCGCTCGTCGAGCGGCCACGTCTTCTTGCCGAGCTTCTGGCGCAGCGCGCGCTCCTCCTCGAACCGCTTCCGCTGCTCAACGGGATCGGACAGCTCGGCAAAGCCGTTCGCGAGCTCGAGACCCCTCGCGTAGAACTCCACGCGCTCGGCGAACCGCGGGTCGTCGGCGCACGGACGCGCCAACGCGGCCATCGAGACGGGATAGCGATACAGGAACGTCGGTTCTTCCCCGAGGCGCGGCTCGATGCCCGTCAAGAATATCTTGAAGAACAGGTCATCCCACGTGTCGGCGTCGGTCACGGTCTGCCCGTTCGCGCGGCAGGTATCGGCCATGGCCTCGCGGTCGTCGAGCAGCGGGTCGAGGTCTATGCCGACGTATGCGTTCCATGCCTCGCTGACGGTCATGCGTCGGAACGGTCCAAGCATCGGGACGAGGGACGTGTAGCCCGATTCGGTCGCGACCCACCGGACCATCTCTTCGGTGTCGCGCATCAAATCCTCGAGGCCTGCGTCGCGGCGATACCATTCCAACAGGAGAAATTCCGGGTCATGCGTGCCGTCCCACGGCTCCCCGTCGCGAAAGCAGGGACCAAGGTCGTAGATGCGGTCCATTCCCTCGGCGAGCAGGCGCTTCATCGCGTATTCGGGCGAGGTGACGAACGCAACCGGACGCGACGCGCCGTCCGCCTCGTGGACAACTGACCAGAACGGGTCGAGATGCGGTTCTTGGCCCGGCAAACCGACGAGCCGCGGCGTGTGCATCTCCAGGAACCCGCGCTCGTCGAACCAGCGACGAATCAGCCGGACGATGTCCGACCGTTGCCTGATGCGCTCGACGTTCATTGGTTCGGATATTCCTCTACGACCGGCGTCACGACCACGAGTTCGATGCCCGCCTGTTCGAACAGCTTCCGCGTGTCCGTCGCGGCATGATATTGCTTCTCGCAGACCACGCGCTTGACCCCGGCGTTGATCAGGGCCTTCGCGCAGGTATGGCACGGCTCGAACTTACCGTAGAACGTAGCCCCGTCGATCGCGATGCCGTAGCGTGCCGCGTTGCAGATGGCGTTCAGCTCGGCGTGCGATGTCCTCATGCAGTGCTGGGAGACGTTCCCGTCCTCATGCGTCACCTTCTTCATCTGATGCCCGACTTCATCGCAATGCAGCAGCCCGACGGGCGATCCGACATAGCCGGTCGCGAGGATGCGCTTGTCCCGAACGATGACGACGCCGATCATGCCGCGGTCGCACGTGCCGCGCCTGCCCACGACGCGCGCGATCTCAAGGAAATATTCGTCCCAAGACGGACGGGGGTTCGGGATGGATTCATTCATATACGTTGCATCGTGACACACGATGCGGGGACCGAAAAGGGCGCGGCAAACCGCGCCCTTTCTTCCTCCGTATCGATCAGACGACGTACGGCAGGAACCCCATGAATCGACCGCGCTTGATGGCGTTCGCAAGCTTGCGCTGGTGCCACGCGCACACGCCGGAGCGCTTGCGCGCGACAATCTTCCCGAACGAGGAAAGATACCGCCGCAGGGTGTTCGTATCCTTGTAGTTGATGGCATCGACATTCGCTTGGCAGAAGCCGCACGGACGATCGACCTTCTTCTTGTTGATAGGCATATGGATGTGGTGATGTCGTTGCGGGTTTAAAACGGGACGTCCTCGATGCGAATCTCGTCGTCGTCGATGCCCTTATCGACCGCTGGGGTCGCTGGCGTGGACGCGATCGGCGTGACCGTCGGTTCGCCCGGCGTGGCGACCGGCGTGGCGACCGGCGTCCCGGACCCTTGTCCGGCCGGCGCGCGGTCCAACATGATCATGTTCTCCGCGACGATCTCGGTCCGGTTCCGCTTAGACCCGTCCTGTGCTTCCCATTCGCGCGTCTGAAGGCGGCCTTCGACGTAGACCTTGCGGCCCTTGCCGAGATACTGCCCGCAGATATCCGCGAGCTTCCCCCAAGCGACGATGCTGTGGTATTCGACGCGCTCCTGCCGCTGACCGGACGCGTCTGTCCACTGCGAGGAGGTCGCGACGCCGAAATTGGCGACGCTCTGCCCTCCCGGCGTGGTTCGGACCTCGGGATCACGCGTGAGGTTCCCGATGATCATGGCTCGATTCAAGTTCATATCGCGTCACGCGTCTTTCACGTCTCCCTCGAGCGCGGCCTTGAGCTTCTTGTCGAGCTCCTCGTCGGTGATGGCCTTCTCCTCGGCAGGCTTCTCGGCGACCGCATCCGGCGACTCGATCGCGGCGACGCCGGACTTGATGTCCTCGGCGACCTTGGCCTTATCCTCCGCCGTCGGCTCCTCACGCTTACGGCGCGGCCGATCCTCCTTCGAATCGAGGTTGACCTCCGTGAACTGCACGAGCTCAAACTTCTCCCCTCCCGCCTCGTCGGCACGGAGGATAAGGTGACGGAGCACCTCGTTCGACATGCGCAGGATCTCATCAAGTTTCGCGACCGTCGTCGGCTCCATCTCGACATACGTCAGGATGTAATGGCCGTGGCGGTTCTTCTTGATGGGATACGCGAAACGGAACTTGCCGAGACGCTTGGTCTCGACGAGACGCGCACCGACTTTCTCGATGAGGGCCTTCACGTTGCCCTCGACTTTCCCCACGTCTTCGTCCGTATAGGACGATGAGACGATATACAGCAGTTCGTACTGCATGACATCGCCCATGGAACGCCCCGCCCGCTGGGCAAGGTCCCACGGATCCTTGAGAATCCGGGGATTGGCCGACCATGGGATTTATGAATGAGTGAGGAGACGGTAACGGAAGACGGAAAAAACGTCAAGGTTAGGGGTCCTTTGTCATCCTGAGGCTCGGCGAAGGATTTGGTTGGATATATGGGCTCTGGATGACAGGTGGACGTGGGCTAGGGTAAAGAAAAAAGGGCCGCGAGAAGGGTGCGGCCCATGGAAGGTACTGTCCTGGCAGAAGGACGGCGACGGCTAGGAGCCGTTGCTGTGTCGGCGGCGCTTGCGGCCGCGCTTCGCGTCCTTGATGGACACGACCGTCGAACGATCGGATTTCGCGTCCGTCACGGACGTCTCTTCTTTATCGCAGCCCTCCTCATCTCCTGTTTCCTCCTCGACTTTCTCCGGAGGGGGAGGTGGTGGGGGCTTCGAATCGTAGTTTGGCGGCCGAGGCCCCGCCTCAGGGTAAGGTTGGCGTACCTCCACGGGAATCTCATGCCCCCACAGGTTGGTCTGAATGCGACCACGGGACTTTCCCTTGTCCACGGGAGGTCTCACCGCCCCGGGCGCCGACGGACGCTCCGTCTTTCGCGAGGGCTGTTGCGACTGTCCGACGCGAACGTGAGGTCCTTCGTCGAGATCGAGGTCGACCCGCACGAGTGGGGGGGAGGCTTCGGAATATCGGTCGGAATCGGGTGCGAGCACCGTCAACCGTTCCTGAGGATCCTCCGGCTCGGCCGATACCGATTGCGCGAGCGGATTCTCTTGGCGAACTGCCGTCTGCCGGAGGTCTTCAGGGACCACGACCGGTGGACTTCCGGGAAACATGCGCGCGCCGCCGAGCTGCTGCGATGCAAGCGACGGCTGTTCGGTGTCGGAGAGGGGGACCTCCTCGATGACCGGTATAGGCGCCGGCTGAAGCGACTCGTTGGCGACGCCATCGATGATGGCGTACCTACCGTCCGGTTCCTTGCTCTGGCTCGCCGAAAGGTGTTTAGCGATCAAGTCGACCGCCTTCGTCGCAACGCCGAGATTCATGGGCTCGGTCCGGCGGCGGCGCGATTCTTCCTCGCGACGCTTCGCCAGTACATAGATCCACTCGACGGCCGCGATCATCTCGATCTCGTTCGTCTCACAGAGCTCAGCGAACGTCGTAAGCAGGACCGCTGCCCTCTTGAGCATCTTGTCCTGGTGCTCTTCGGATTTCTCCAGCGCGACGGCATCGTTGCCGACCTCACCGAACGCCGAGAATGCCTCGATGGTGGCGGTGGAAGCCGACTTACGCCACTTGAGGTGTTCGACCTCCGACTGGAGCTCGGTGAGAAGCGCTTTCTTTTCGGAGAGCGCCTGTTCGGCCTGTTGCTTACTGGTGGCCAGGTCGAGATTCGCCCGCTTCAGTCCATTGAGCTGCGCCTCGAGCGCCTCATTCTTCTTGAGCGTGATGTCATTCTGCCTCTTGAATAGGATGGCGCACTTAGCCTCGGCGATGTGTCGCTCCGAGAGCGTGGCCTTCTCCACTTCGAGTTGCTTGACCTGCTCGCTGACAGTCTTGTGGTCGCGCTCCAAATTGCGCTTGGTCTTGGCGTCGCGCCGAAGGGACGTGAGCTCCGCCTTCTCGTGCTTGAGTGCGTCGCGCTCTTCCTTGAGGTCGAAGAAGGCCCTCTGCTTGAAGGCTTCCGCTTGTGCCTGGCTGGAACGCCTTCCACCGATGAAGGCCAACCCCACGAAGATCGCGAGACCGAAGACGTACCACGTACCGAAGTTGTTGGAGATGGTGCCGGCGATGTCCGCCTTGGACGCGAGCGCGGCGTTCTTCTCCTCGAGCTCCTTGTTGGCCTTGCGGAGCGTGGCGCTCTCGCCCTGGGACGCCTTGGCCTCATCTTGGATCTTGCGCACGTCTCCGGTCGGGACCGGGACGCCACCGAGGTCCTTGAGCTTCTCGCTGAGGCACGCGATGCTCGTCTGGCACGTCCGGAACTCGTCGAGCTCCTTGTTCTTCTCCTCGAGGGACTGCACCGGCTCCATCTTGATCAGGAGCCGACCGGTCTCTCCGGCCACGAGCGCGACGATCGGGGTATTCTCGTTCTGCACGCATGTGTTCCAGACCTCGATGTCCCGTGAAGGATTCCCCTCGAAGCCGTCGCCCTTGTGGTGACAACTCGGGATGAACCTCGGGCGGATCTTGCGCCCCTGCTTGTCCATCTCCCAGTTCTCGGGGATATCGAGCGCCTTGTAGCTCAACGGAACGCCGGTCGCCTCCTTGTAGGCGCGAGCGAGCGAGAGCTTCTCGCTTGCGAGGACATGGAACCCCGTTTCGGGTCCCACCTCGACGACCCAGCCCTTCTCGTTGGTCTCGACGACCCGATACGTGTTGGGCTTCGGCATCGCCGACGCACCCTGAGCGAACGTGAGGAACAACGCCATGACGACGAGCCCCCACAACCGACGCGACATTGTCTGTTTCATCTCATCACCCTCCGCCAGTTGTCGATGTACGACCTACGGTTCCGGCCCGTACCTTCCAGAGTCTGACCGGATTCCGTTGCGCCTCCCCCTATTGAGAGGACGTCTCACCTCATCATAAATTGAGGTCCCTGTCAAGTTAGCATAGGACACCAAGACGAGCCATAAATAAAAAAGCGCGGAAGAGAATCCGCGCTGAGTGAAGGTACAGGAGGTCCGCGTCACACGGACGTGGCCATGGGAGACGTCGCGAGTTCAAGCAGTTCGCTCGAAAGCGGCCCGAGGCCGGGGCTTGATGTGGACGGTCCAGCAGGTGCTGGAGATTCTTCTCCTTGAGAGGTCCTTCCGATGAGGCGGAAGACGTTCAACAGGTCCGGCATCTCCGAAGGAGAGACGCGGAAGACCAGGCCGACCCGATCCGTGAACTGCCGGAGATTACCCATGAGCTCGACTTCAGTCGCCGCGAGCTCCTCCATGACGGCTTCGCGTTCGGCCATGCCCCGCAGGTCATGCTTCCCGTTCTGGTCGGCTACGGATTCGCTGTTCAGCCGTCCGACCGTCGCGGCAAGCGCACCGAGGGTACCGTATTCGCCGAGAATCTTCCGATACAGCTCACGCGTGTCCGGAGGGATGGCCTCATACGGCTTCTGCTCCAGTTCCTTCTGGATGTCCTCCGCGATGGCAGTGGAGTCGCTGACCTCCTTGAGGTCCTGTTCCGCTTTCGCGAGCGCCTCAGCGAACGTCGCCTCGCTCACGCGCGCCTCGGTGGCGTCCTGGAGAGCGGCGTCGAGCTTAGACGTCAGCTCATCCGTGTACTTGTCGAGAGCGAGTTTTTCGCCCTCGAGTTCCGTCACCCTGACTTGGAGAACAGCGTGCTCTTCGGTCACGACCGCGAGCCTACGTCCGAGATCCGGGTCCTGCGCCGGAAGCGTCGTGCGCTCTTCGTTCGCATTCTCACGCTCCTGCAGAGCCTTCTGGGCTTCCTTGAGCTTGCGACGTAGGTCGGTCTGCTCCGCGGTCAAGGCGACGAACTTCTGCCGCATCTCCTCACGTTCGCTCCTGGCGAACACGAGCTGCTTCTGAATCTCGGCCTTCTCCTTCCCGAGCGAGACGATTTTCAGTCGGAGATCCTGCACCGTGGGGTCAGGACGCGGTTCCTCACCGGGTCGCGGAAGGCTCTTCTGCGTGATCTGCTCGGACGGACGCTTGCCCGATTTCGCGGGTGACAGTTTGGCTTCCATCATGGCGACGGATGCCTTGACGGGCTCCTTCCGTCCGCGGCTCCGTCCGAACTGGAAGCCCGCGACGAGGCCGATGGCGAGGCACATAAGGCCCATTACTACCAAGTCGGACGCCCATTTTCCGCGCGTCGGTCGGGTATCGAGCTCCGCGATGGCGGCATCACGTTCCTTCGTGACGGCGACGACCTCGGCCGCGAGTTCCGCCGTGCTGCGCCGCGAGGCGCTGTCTGCGAACTTGGTCGCGTCGATCTTCACGATCGGTTTGTCGTTCGACGCCGCTTTGACCTTCGTCAGGAGACAGTCATCCTGGGAAGTCAGGTCCGTGCAGCCGATATCGGTGAGCGCCTTATCGATAAGCTCGAGCCGAAGCAGCTTGTCCGGAAGAAGCTCCATGGTCTCCATCGGGATCCAGAGATAGGCGCCAGCGATGAGCGCGATATTCTGGTCCTTCGAGGCGCATCCGTCCCAGATGGACGGGTCATGCGGGTTGCGCTTATTGTACGGAGGGTCGCTCGTGAAGCAAACCGCGATGGTGCTACGAGGGTTCGCCGTATGCAGAATGCGCCATGTCAGCTCGGTGTTGGTCGTGCGTCGATACTCGACCGCGAACCGTGAGACGACCTGATCCGCGTCGGTCCGGGGACCGATATGGACCACTGGACCGCCGTCGTTCACTCCCACGATAGGGAACGTCCGCTCCGGCGGCATGTCGGCTGCGGCCGCGCTCGAGACGAGTAGAAGGATCGCCGCGACGGCAATCCCGAGGACCCGTCGAAAAAGCCGGGTATTCATCGGTGACCTTCCTGTGTTCAATTGAGAAACGAGCACGTGACGACCTCACCACGAAATGAGCCGCCCGTCAAGGGTTTTAGGCCGCTGGAGGTGGCCATTCGGCCCATTCCCGGCTAGAATACATCGGATGGACCACTTCCTCGTCTTCGGCCGACATCCGCGCTTGAGTCTCGCGGAATTTTCCAGCACTCGGCCCCACGCGTACGTCCGGGCCCTCGCAGGCGCCGGTGCGGTCGTACGCGATGCGGACTGGGACGGTGCCAGCCTCATGCAGGCCCTCGGCGGATGCGTGAAGGTCGGTGACGTGCATCTCGAGATGCCGCATACCGACCTCGACGCCGACGTCATCACCGACCTCCTCCGTTCCAAGCTACGTGGCGGACGCGTCATCTTCGGCCTGTCGGTCCTCGGCGGGACACCGGCGGCGCGTACACGGCTCGAGAAGCTCGCGCTCGGTGTGAAGCGCGCGTGCTCCATGACCGGCGCTTCGGCACGATGGGTCACTTCAAAACAAAACGCGTCGCTCTCGCCCGCGGCGGTCGCGAAACTCCATCTCACGACCGACGGCTACGACATCGTCCTGCTTGTACATGGCGAGACCGTCTCCATCGGCCTCACGACCGACGTGCAGGATGCGGACGCCTGGAGCCTACGCGACTACGGACGCCCCATCCGCGACGACGAGAATGGCATGCTGCCGCCCAAGCTCGCGCGCATCATGGTAAACCTCGCGAGGGTAACGGACGGCGGCACGATGTGCGATCCCTTCTGCGGTTCCGGAACCGTACTTATGGAGGCTGCGCTCGCGACGCACGCGTCGACCATCATCGGCAGCGACATCGAGGAACGACAAGTCGCGTCCACGCAGGAGAACCTCGCCTGGTGCGTCGGAAAGCGCATCTTCCGCAAGGACGACATGAAGCGCTTCGACCTCATCACCTCGGACGTACGCACGCTTACGAAGCATCTGAAACCCAACTGTGTCGACTCGGTCGTGACCGAAGGGTCCCTCGGACCTCTACTGTCCGGACATGAGACGCTCCCGACGCTCCAGAAGAATGTCGAGGGCATCACCACGCTTTGGCGCGACACGTTCGCAGCTCTCCATCCGCTCGTACGAAAAGGTGGACGTATGGTCTGTGTCTGGCCGGCGTTCAAGACCTCGCATGGCATGGCGCGCATCGACCTCACAGACGATCCGGGTCTCGAAGGATGGCGCATGGCCGACGGGGATCCGCTCCTCTACCACCGACCCGGACAGCGCGTGATGCGAAGAATCGTCATCCTCGACCGATCGGCCTGATAGCCTAGCGAAAAACCTGGACCCACGGTCACACATCGCGGATTTTGCGCTATCGTAACGGGTGGAGCCACTAGTTATTGACAAAAAGCCCATTTTCGAGTACCTTCAACGGTTCCCGACCGTATGTCATGGGGGCGTACGCGCCGAGGATGCTCCTTTTACAAAAAGGTATACTGTGACAAACAACGGACGAAAATCGACCCCGCAGAGTCACCCGCTCCAACATATGACTCGGCCAGCGGTGCTGAACGTCCAAAAGCTGCTGCAGGCCATCTTCCCGAACAAGGTCGAACGCGACAAGCACCGCCTCGACTTCGTGAAGGGAAAAGTCCTCATCCGAGAGGGCGAAGTACCCCCATTCGCGACAGCCTTCCTCGTCGTCGAGGGGGAACTCGACGAAGAACAGCTTCGCGCCACCACGGGCGAAGGACAGAAGCGTTTCAAGGTCGCACGAATCATGCCAGGCGCCCTCGCCAATCGGCAAGGTCTCTTGCCCAGTGCCGAAAAGCGGCAAAGCGACATCACGATCCGTGCCGTCACGGACGGCGTCGCCTACCTCGTCACCGACGACGTCCTACACCGCATCGGCGCGGACGGCGAACTACTCGTCTCCGAGACCATCGTACGGAAGCAGTTCTACGATATCATCGCGGAGCTGCAGAGAGCGCTCGCGGTGACGCCCGAGGCCGCCTATCTCGGCACGAAGCTCGTGGAATTCACGGACACCGTGAACCGGCGGCAGGGGCTGAAGCTCTCGCCGCGCGAGCTCCTCAAACAGATGTGGGAGGCGTTCAACACACGCTCCCAGGCCGAATCGAAACTCGCGGAAAGCACGGACCGCATCAGGCGGATCGAAGCCAACCTGAAGAAGGAACGGAAGGCTGGCGCGCAGGCACGCACAAGCCTCCGCGACTACATGGAAGAGGTCGACACTTCCACCGAACGACAGACGCTTCAGGCGAACGAGACGTTTAACCTGATGCAGTCCGTGTTCAGGAAGATCGGAGGGTATCTCGCGGAACAGGGTGTAAGCCTACGAGACCTCGAAGTGACGCCAGAGGAAATCAACGTCTTCAGCGGATTTGATCTCATCCAGCAGAATGATGCGGTTGGCATCACCTGCCCGCCCGGACGGATCCGCGGGGCGCCGACCGTCCTTCCCTGTCACGAAGCGCCGCCGTCCACGGGAGCGATTCCCCTCGTCACACCATCCGAGGAAGGACCTCGGCGGCACGACGTCACCGGCGTCTGGGAAAGTCTGCCAGAGGGGCATCTTACGCCGATCCACCGTCCCTTCGGAGACGAGGACGATCCCAACGATCCAGGCCGCGAAACACTCGTATACGACGCCTTCCCGTTCTCTGATCGATTCTCGAATCGATACAAACCAAAATAGCCTCCAAAATGACATCGGAGGCCCTTGCCGCCTTTCCTCAGCTCATCCGAGCGGAGTCGAAGGGCGGCTTTTTCCTTTATACCGGATAAATCCTGTCGCCGTTCTCGTCGTAGAGCGAGATGGCCTGCACCGGACAGGTTTGCGCCGCAAGGAGGATGGTCGCCACATCCGCGCCGTGCGCGTCTGCGACCACGGCCTTGTTCTCCCCGTCGAGCTTGAACACGCCGGGTGCGACCATCACGCACGGCGCCGCGCCAATGCACGCGTCGCGGTCGACTTCTATCTTCGAAATCTTGAGGGGTTCGGTTTCCATATTTGGCTATTCTGCCCTACAAGACGACGCCGTGTAAACCCGACGGATCACCCGATGCGTCGCATCCAGTCGTCGATGGCCGCGCGAAGGGCCTGATCGCCCAAAACCGAGCAGTGGACCTTGCGCGGTGGGAGCCCACCGAGACGGGAGAGGATGTCCTGCGGCCGGAGCTTCTGCGCCGCATCCAGTGTCATGCCACCGTCCTCGGTGACCATGACGGACAGCATCGAGGTAGATGCGATGGCGGACGCGCAGCCGAACGTCTTCCATTTCATCTCCGTGATGCGCTCCGTAGCCGGATTGATCCTCACCCAGACCTTCATCACGTCTCCGCATGCAGGCGACCCGACCACGCCGACCGCCATATCTCCGGCGGCGCCCTCGTCGTCCATGAAATTCCGCGGACGAAAAAAGTGATCTTTGACCGTATCGGAATAGATCCACCCACCTCCGTCGCAGGACGTGACGTCGTTCATACGGGAATCTCGACAGGACTCATGGACCGCAACCGCTCGACGATAGGCGACATGGCCGCAATGACCACCTCGATATCATCGACGGTCGTGGAGCGTCCGAGCGTGAACCGCACCGAGCCATGCACGATATCGTGCGGCAAGCCGATAGCCATGAGCACATGCGACGGCTCGAGGGATGAGGACGCGCAAGCGGAACCGGTAGATGCGCGGATACCTTTCGCATCGAGATACAGGACCGCGGCCTCCCCTTCGATGTCCGGGAATGTCACGTTCACGTTGTTCGGGAGTCGTGTCGTCGCATGGCCGTTGAGTCTGGCCTTCGGGATGGAGAGGAGCCCCTCGATGAGCCGATCGCGGAGCGGGATGAGCCTCGCGTTCTCGGTCTCCTTCTCCGCCTGTGCGAGTTCGAACGCCGTCGCAAGTCCGATGATGCCCGGGACGTTCTCCGTGCCGGACCGAAGCCCACGCTCCTGTCCACCGCCGCGTATGAGCGGCTCGACCGAGACGCCGCGGCGGACGAACAGGAGTCCGATACCCTTCGGGCCGTAAATCTTGGACCCGTTCAACGTAAGCAGATCGACGTGGAGTTTCTCGACGTCGAGGTCGAGGGCACCTGCGGCCTGACAGGCATCTGTATGAAAATACGGCAACGCGGTCGCGTTCTGCTTGCGGTGCTTCAATAGGCGCTTGCCTATCTCCGCGACGGGCTGGATAGTGCCGATCTCGTTATTCGCGAGCATGACCGAGATAAGGACGGTGTCCGGACGGATGGCCTCCATGACCGCGTCCGGGTCGACAAGCCCGGCCCCGTCGACCGGAAGGACCGTCAGGTCGATATCCCCCGTCTTCTCGAGATGCAGGAGCGGCTCAAGGATCGCCGGATGCTCGATGGCGGTCGTGACGACGTGGCGTCCCTTGGACATGTTCGCCCACACGACGCCAACGACCGCGAGGTTGTCCGATTCCGTGCCACCGGAGGTAAACAGGACCTCTTCCGCATGCGCGTTCAAGAGCCGAGCGATCCGCTTGCGCGCATCCATGACCGCGTTCGACGCGGAGACGCCCGGCGCATGCAGGGACGACGGGTTCGCGAAGACCTCCGACCAAAACGGCCGCACGACGTCCAACACGCGCGAATCCACGGGCGTGGTCGAGGCGTGGTCGAGATAGATGTCCTTCATGACGATATAATCCTAGTTGATGGCTAGGATTATATCTGATGACGCCGTGGCCGTCAACGCTCCTGGCGCGCGATGCGAAGCGAATTCGTGAGGACGGAGACGCTCGACATGGCCATAGCGAACGACGCGATGACCGGATTCACGAGACCGATGGCCGCGAGCGGGATGAGGATGATGTTGTACGCGAAAGCCCAAAACAGATTCTGCCGGATGGCACGGAACGTCATCTGGCTGAGTCGGATGGCTTCCGGGACCTTGGAAGGCGACCCGCCCATGAGCACGATCTGCCCGGCGGCGATGGCCACGTCCGTACCGGTCCCGACCGCGATGCCGAGGTCGGCCTGCGCGAGCGCCGGCGCGTCGTTCAACCCGTCGCCCACGAACGCAACCCTCCTCCCTTCACCCTGAAGTTTCTTCACCTCGTCTGCCTTCTGCTCCGGCGAGACTTCGGCGATGACGTGCGTGATGCCGATCTCCGAAGCGACGGCATCCGCCGTGGCGCGATGGTCCCCCGTCAGCAGCGCGGTCTCGATTCCCATCCCCATCAGCGACGCGACCGACGCCTTGGCGTCCGCCTTCACCAGATCCTGCACCGCGATGATGCCCGCGAATGCCCCCTCTTCCGCGACGGCGACCACGGTCTTCGCCTCCTTGCGCATCATCATGACCTCGGACAGCACGTCGGTCGGGATGCGTACATGTTCGGACAGGAGTAAATCGACTTTCCCTAGGAGGACCAGCTTCCCATCGACCGTCCCACGGATGCCCTGGCCAGGGATGGCCTGGAACCGCTCGACGCGGCGAGGTTCCACGCCCTCGTCCGTCGCGCGATGCAGGATAGCGGACGCGAGCGGATGCTCCGACGACGCTTCGAGGGACGCGGCGATGCCCAGGAGCCGCTTCGCGTCCCCGTCCGCAGGGATGACGTCCGTCACGTGGGGTTTTCCTTCCGTCAGCGTTCCGGTTTTGTCGAACACGACGATGGAGATGCTGCGACTCGCCTCGAGCGCGGATCCGTCCTTCACAAGGATGCCCTTTTTCGCGCCAGCGCCGGTCCCGACCATGATGGCCGCGGGCGTGGCGAGCCCCAAGGCGCACGGGCACGCCACGATAAGCACCGCGACCGCGAACCTGATGGCGTCGCCGGCGGGCGCGCCGGTCATAAGCCATGCGACGAAGGTCACGAGCGCGACGGCGATGACGACCGGAACAAAAATCCCGGACACGCGGTCTACGAGCTTCTCGATGGGCGACTTCGCGGACAAGGCGCGGTCCACGGTCGCGACGATGGCGTCGAGCGTCGATGTTCCGGGCTCGACCGTCACCTCCATGATGAACGTCCCAGTCCCATTGATGGTCGCGCCGGTCACGACGTCACCATCGCGCTTCTCGATAGGCACGGGCTCACCCGTGAGCATGGACTCGTCCACGCTCGATTCCCCATCGACGACGACACCGTCCGTCGGGACCTGCTCCCCGGCCTTCACGCGACACCGGTCGCCCGGTCGGAGGACCTTCGGATCGACATCTTCCGTCGTTCCGTCCTGATGGATACGATGCGCGACGTTGGCGGACAGGTTCAACAGCGCTTGGATGGCCTCGCCTGCCCGTTGCCGCTGACGTGATTCCAGATATTTCCCGAGCAGGAGGAACGCGATGATGATACCTGCGACCTCCACGTACATCTCACCTCCCGTGAAGAGCGCGACCGTACTCCACAGGAGCGCGGTTCCGGTCCCCACGGTCACGAGCGTATCCATGTTCGCGCGTCCGTGACGTATCTCGTTCAGGGTCCCGCGATGGAATCCGCGGCCGAACCAGGCGACAAGGACCCACGCGGCGATGAGCAAAACGGTCCCGAAAACGGACCGCCCGAACAGCGTCCCGATATCCGGCATCCAGAACATGGACAGGACCAGTGGGGCGGCAAGGACGAACGCGACGACAAGGTCTTTCCCGGTGCCGTATGCCGCGTGTTTGAGGTGGGATGCATGATCCGCGGATTGGCCATGGCCTCCATGACCGTCCGTCGGCTTCCCCTCCAACGCGGGCTCGTACCCGTTCTCACGGATGGCGTGCGCCAGATGCTCAGGCGTCGCGACCGTCTCGTCATAGTCGACGGCCGCGCGTTCCATCGCGAAGTTCACGGATGCGCTGTGCACGCCCGGGACCTTCTTCAGCGCGCTTTCGGTCGTCACGGCGCACGACGCGCAGTGCATTCCCTTGATCGGGATGGTGAGGGTCTTCATAGCACGGTAATGGTCCCCCGGATCATCCCCATGCCGCAGGAGAACGGAATCGTCCCTATCTGCGTCGGGGTGAACCGGATGACGTTCAAGCCTTTGATAAGCTCTTTCTTGATGCCGTACGACGGGACCACGATGGAACTCGCGCACCCGGAGACGTCCTGCCCGTCGATGTCCCAACGTACCGGAATCCCGCTCCTCACGTTCAGGTTCTTGGGTTGGAACGTGCCGTAGGCCACGGTCATGCGGATGACCTGTTCTTCACCGTCCGGAATCGCGGCTGAGACGTCCTTTGAACGGAACGGTGCGACGATGGTCGCGGCCGTGACCGGAGATCCGAGGATCGTCAGGCCTCCCTCGATCTGACCGAACGCGAACAGGACGAGCACGGCACCGGCGAGCAGACGGACCATGCGGTGCCGAAGCGTGGCGGCGGTCCCGAACCAGGAGATGCCGAGCAGGACCGGAAGCGTTCCGAGGCTGAAGGCGATAAGCATCAGGAGTCCGCTCGTCGCGGAACCGGAGGCGAGTGCGAGTGCCTGCGCCGTCTGGGTGAAACCGCACGGCAGGATGAACGTGACGGCGCCGATGAGGAGCGGGGCGAAGGCGCCACGACTCTCCGCGACCCGGTCGCCGACGCGATGAAGACGCGACGGAAGCGCGATACCGAGGCGCGACAACGGCGGCGCAAGGTCGAGAAGCTGCAGTCCGACCATGAGGAACCCGATTCCGAGCACGAGCGCGAAGACGCCATACCAAGAGCTGGAGATGCTCGGGATGCCGCTCCCGCTGGCACCGAGCACTACGCCGCCGAGGGCGAACATAGCGAGTCGGCCGATATGCATCAGAATCGTTCGTCTGCGTGATGGGTCGCGGGCACTCGCGGCCAGCATGAACCCACCCGTAGACGCGAGACAGGAAGAGAGGGACGCGATGACGCCGAGCCCGAACATCGCGCCGATGGACGCGCCTGCGCCGATACTTGGAACAATCCCGCGAAGCGGCGATGCAACAAGGAGGACGGCGACGGCGATGCCGAGGACGGCGATTGCCCGCCCCAGACGCGCCTTCAACGGGTCGCGACCGCCGCCAACCGAGCATCCGGTCGGACGCTCTCCTCGCGGAAACACGACGTATCCATGCGCCTTCAGCCGCTCATTGACGGCATCACACGCAGGTTCC
Organism: Patescibacteria group bacterium; assembly: GCA_018830865.1. Lineage (GTDB taxonomy): Bacteria > Patescibacteriota > Patescibacteriia > 2-12-FULL-60-25 > 2-12-FULL-60-25 > JAHJRN01. The sequence goes on from JAHJRN010000019.1 coordinate 25,857, forward strand.
GCCGCCGCATCTTTGAATCGGATGGCCGCACGCTGTTGTTTGAGGGAGACTTCGACCTCTATAACGCCAGGAATCTCACGAAGAGCGTCCCCAATGACCTGTTCGCACGAACGGCAGGTCATGCCGTCCACGTCGAAAATGACGATTTGTGGCATATATTATGATGATGGTACGTGAATAAAGCCCGTCCGTCACGGAAGGCCTACTCACGCTTCATCCTGCTTCGACAATCGAACCTCTGTCTCTCTGGGGAAGACCGACGGGATTCATGTGGTCGAAGATGCCACGTACCCACCTCGACAGGAATCGGCACCTCTGCCGGGACGAACGTCGGCACATCGGACATCACGGCCCTAATCGGCACATCGGCAGACGTATCGAAGACCCCCTGGGACAGGCAACACGCCATCGCGGGCACCTGCATCTCCGAAACAGCCCGGGCCATCTCCATCCGATCCCCAGATTCCGCGTGGACGGAGAGGGGGCACGCCGAAAGAAGGCTGATGCCGATCAGGAGCACATAGACGTGGCGTAAAATCCTAGTCATCAACTAGGAATATATCCGGCGTGCGCTCGCGGGTCAACAGAATCCGGCCGTCGCGGTACACTGGGTGCCATGCGACACCTTCTTGTCCTCATCGCCGCCTTCGCCACCCTCGGCGCCGGATGCCGGATCACGTCCCCGCTCACGAGCCCTCAGGTCGCGGAACGCATCGGGACCGCCTTGCCGGAACAACCCATCGGCCAGGAACGTGGCTTCGGCGATATCCCGAAACCGCCGGTGCCACGCCTGCGTCCGGGGACGTCCGGCAGTGTCCGTCTCGAGACGGACTTTCCGCAGATCCCGGCGACAACAATGGTCCTTCGGATGCGAAGTGGTCGACCGAACGACACGACCATCCGCAGCATCGCCTCCTCCAACAACCTCTCGGACGGCATTATCGGGACACACCCGCTCGGACGCGACCTCGACATGTCCTGGAGCGACGGTGCGGGGTTCCGCTGGTCATTCAATGCGGTCAGACGACGCGTGGACTTCGAGGACGAGACACGGACCTCGGATGCGTTGACGGTCAGCGGTTGGTCGGCGGTGGATCGGGCGGGCGAGGTCTCGGTGGCGTTCCTCGATGACCGCGGCATCAGTCGCGACCGACTCGGCGACCCGTATCTCGACCCGGATTGGAACCGCTGGTGGAACGAGGAGACCGCGAACGGCCGATGCATGACCGAGGCGACGATCGCGCAGGTCCGCGCCATCGCCTCATCGCCCGAGTTCCTGCTGCAACCGCCACCGCGTCTGGAGGACGAAAGCGCCTCGTCATGCGTCACGCATGAATTCCCGTCACGAATGGTCGTGCGGATGAACGCGACACAGGATGGACAAGGAATTTTCCAGTCGGACGGAACGCCACTCATCGGTGCGGCGTTCCTGATCGATGCCACGACCGGGGATGTGCGCTCCGGATGGTTCCTGGGCCGCACGGAACCTGATCGATCCAGCTATCCGGCGCTCGATGGCGACGCGGTCCGCACGTTCCTGCTGTCCGGCGGGCTCGGAGGAACGCCGAGCGGGGACGTGACCCTTACGGCCGCACGCTTCGAGTGGACGCCCATCGCGGATGAAGCCGATCCGTCGTTGACGTATCTGTATCCGGCGCTCGTCGGCGAAGGCATGATCCGCTATGCCGATGGGAAGACCGCTCCATACCGCATCGTCGCCCCCATCGTCCGCCGCTGATGGCGCACGCCGTGCGGCCGATGTAGACTTTTCTTCATGAAATCTCAGCGATCCATCGCCGTCCTCGGCGCCGGAAACATGGGCACGGCCCTCGCCCTCGTCCTCGCACGCCACGGACGCCCCGTGAACGTCTACTGCATCGAGTCGGATGTCGAAGACGACATCAACCGACGGGGACGGAACACGAAGTACCTGCGCGGCATCGGCATCCCCGCCAACGTCCGCGCGCATGCGGACATCGCCACGGCGCTCCGGGGCGCGGATACGGTCATCGTGGCCGTCCCGTCCTTCGCGGTGCTGGAGGTCATCGGCCTCGCGGTCCCGCATCTCACGAAGGGTGCCACCGTGGCCATCGTCACGAAGGGACTGGACGAGAAGAAGCTCCTCCCGAAGGTCGAGATTTCCCGTAATCTGCTCCCTGCCCCGTTCCGGACACGCACCTTCGCGATCGGCGGACCCGCCATCGCGACGGAACTCGCGGAAAGCAAACCCGGAGCAATCCTACTCGCTGGCAAGGACACGACAAGTCGGAACCGACTTGCACGGCTGTTTGCGAACGGTACGCTGAAAGTCGCCGTCTCAGACGACGTCCGGGGCGTCGGGCTGTGCATGTCGCTGAAGAACCCCTATGCGATCGGCCTCGGACTCTGCGACGGCCTCGGTTTTCCCATGAACACCAAGGCCTTCGTGCTGACGCTCGCGCTCGAGGAGATGGGTCGCATCGTCCGTGCGGCCGGAGGCGACGCGACGACAATCACGACGCTTGCGGGACTGGGCGACCTCGTCGTCAGCGGATTCTCGAGCCATGGACGTAACCGGACCTATGGCGAACGACTCGTGAAATCGCGCACCAAGGACCCGACGCGTCTCGACCTCATCACGGTCGAAGGCATCGCCAGCACGCCGCTCGCCCTCCGGCTCTCCAAGAAGCATAAGGTCCGCGTCCCCCTGCTGACGGCCATTAATGCCTGCCTAACGGCCGATGCGCGATTCGAACGTCCGTTCGTCGAGTATCTCAAGCATCTTTCCCTGCTATGAATATCCCCGAAGACCTTCGGCCCCACGTCATCCATGCGACGCTCATCGTCGCGAGCGACCATATGCACGCTTCCTTCCTCCTCGCGGGTGGAGATGCCATCGAGCAGGTCGACGCCATCGCGATGCCGCGCGAGAAACGCCAGGACAGCGAAGGGTATTTCCGGTCCAGCGACTCGTCGCGCCACGGCGATCCGAACGCGGACACGTCCGACGAACCGCGGCTCTCGGCATTCACGAAGGCGGTCGCGACGCGGACGGCCGAGCTGATCCGTGAGCAGGACACCGCGCATCTCCATCTCGTGATGCCGAAAGAGGTCGAGCGCCTCGTCCGCCAGGATCTGCCGCAGGACGCGACAAAAAAAATCGTCCGCGTCCGCAACCTCGACCTCATGAAGGAAGACCCAATCACGATTCTCCGTCGGGTGTACGAATAATGCTGTTAGAGGGAGATGCTCCAGAGCCCCGTGAGGTAGGACGTGACGTAATTCCGATCGCCGTTGTACCGCGAGGACACTGAATGATCCACGACGCCGAACATCGGCGTCGTTTCGGTCGCGCCGAACATGGCGGTAAGCGCCACGAACGCCGGGCCGCTGTCGGTATGGTCATCGCCGACGGACGCGAACCACGCGCGGTCGAGCGATGCGAGGTGCCGACCGGTCTCCGCGTCGTTCCGGAGCGCCTCCGCCTCCGTCAACTCATGGCTCATGTCCGATGAGATGAGGATGAAGGTACGGCCGTCCGCGATAAAATCGGCGAGGGAAGCACCAAGCGCGTCCATCCGTTCGCGCGGCACGTCCCCGCGGACGAGGACCGGGAGGATGGTCGCGTCAGGATACGTCCGTGCGAGCGACGGGATAAGCGCAGCGACGCCATGTTCCTGTTCAAATATCTCCCGCTCACCCATGGATGCACGCCGGTCGGACACGAGCGCCGCAACCGCATCCGCGTCGCTCCTGATGACCGTCCCACGTGAGAAATATGCCACGTTGCCGACCGTGACGGCATCCGTCCCTGCCCGAAAATGGTCCGGCGCGATGATGACGAAGCGCCGCACGACGGGTCGCGATGCGCGCAACGTACGAAAGAACCGATCGATAAGGTCCGAGGCGAGCGTATGGTGGTTCACGACGCCGGCGATGGGCGTACCGACGAATGGCGTACCGGTCGTGGCGACGGCATCGGGCCGCGCGGGATCGATGAAGGTATCGGCGTTGATGGGGATATCGATCTCCCTATGCACGACCGGAATCTCCATTAACTCCCCCTTGGTAAAGAGAGGGATGACCGACGAATCCCCTCCTTCAGAAGAAGAGGTGCGGGGAAGCCCCGTCAGGATGACGTATCCAAACACGGCGGCCGCAATGGCCGCCGTGATGATTCCTGAGCTGAAGACGCGTCTCGTCATCGAATCCTGATTGTCTTCGACACCGTCGCGGCCGTGACCGCTGGGGTGACCATCGACTGCATGATGGCCGATTCGGCCGTGAAGGACCCGCGGCTGACGACGCGAGCCCTATAGGTGATGGGCTTCTTCTGTCCTTTGCAGGCGACGAACGAGATGTCCTGCGTCCCGACCTCGATGGGATAGGACATGCCAGAACCGGTGTCGTACCAACCGAAGTCGAGCGTGACCATGGGCGCGAGGCCGGACGGAAGATGATCCCGCACGAGATAGCACCCGTCCTGCGCGTTCGTGGTCCAACTTGGCGTCAGGACGACCGTGACGGTCATGCCTTCCGTGAGGGCATCCGCCGATGCCGCATCAGGCAGTAGATACTCGCGCGTCAAACCGATTTCCGGGACAGAAACCGGGGGTTGCGCGATGCGGCGGACGAACGTGGCGGAGGCGGGCCCATCCACGGACGTCACGCGGAAGGCACGCGCCTCATCGGCGGTCAGCGTGACCTGTTCGGTCCCTCCGTCGACGAGCGAGACGGTCTGTTCCTCCCCGCCGACCACGTACCGGACGGTCACGTCGCCGGATGCAAGCGTCGGGATCACGTGCGCGAGATAATAGGCGCGATCGAGATCCGTGAGCGCCTCGTCCGACCAATTCGTCTCGAGGTACGCGTCCAGGCCCGCTGCGTCCGGATGGCCGACGCTCGCGGCGAGCGCTGCGGCTTCCGCGGTCGCCTCGAGCACCTCGCGACGGTCTTCCGAGACGGCGATGTGGATGTGCCCGTCACGCTCCTCACGGGAGACGAGCAACGCTTCGAGGACGCCACGCGCCGCTTCGCGGTCACCGGCCGCCTCGAGCCCACGACCGAGCGCGAGACGTTCGCGCCATGTCAGGTCCTCGACGACGGTGAAGCCGCGCAAACGCGTCAGCACGGGCTCGCCGAGGGATGCGAGACCGGACAGGGCGCGGATGGCTTCCTCGCGCGAGACCTTCGCGTCGTCCGCGATGCCCCAGAAATACGCCGCGAGACGGCCTGCGTCGAACGCGTCCGGATCCGTCGCCGCGGCCTTGGCCGAGAGTTCCACGTCTTCCGACGCATAGGGAAGCGGCGCGACGCCTCCGGTCCGCTGGTACCGCGTGAGCGGTCCGACATCTTCCGGGTCCGTGCGCCCAAAGAACCGTGTGAGCAGGCCGCGAGCGATACGTTCCGCGATCATGGATTCGACACGGACGTTCCAGGCGTTCGCGAGCGATTCGAGGCGCGGCAGATACCGCGATTGCGCCAAACTCGAGAACCGGACGTCCACCTCGGGCGACGTACCGATGTCCGGAAGCGCTGTCCCCGGCGCGAGATCCGTCGAGACGAAATCCGCCCGCGTGAAGCGCGACGGGACGACCGTGACCTTCCGCAGCAGCGCATCGCTCCCGCCCTTCGCCTCCACCCGAAGGACGACATCATGCGTCCCGACCGTCAGGCGGTCGACGGCGACGTACGCGGGCGTGCCCGCGGTGCCGGTCACGACGGCGTTCGTGATGCCCAGCGTCGGCGCATCCACACGGAAGGTGATGGGATCGCCCGTCGCGAGACCCACGCCGTACGCCCGGATCTTGAGGACCGGCGCATCCGTCGCGAGCAAGGTCTCCGGCACGACGGCGTCCACGAACACGGGCTTCGTGACCGCGAGTTTCGTCCGATCGTACCCGGCGGACAGTCCTTTCGTCACCGCGACCGCGGACAGGCGCCAGCTCGTGATGTTGTCGGGCGCCGTGAACGCGAACGTCGCTCGCCCACCGCCATCTGTCGTCACCACGTCGAACGTGGCCGTATCCTTGAACGTCCGGCGGATGGCCTCGCTTCCGCCGCCGCCCATCTCGGCGCCGCCGTACCCCGGGCTCATCCACAAGTCCTCCCCGAGCGCCATGTGGGACTTCCGGCTCGCGACGATGCCGTCGGAGACCCATCCGTACAGCGACGTCAGCGGGCTCTCGACGAGATCGCCCATGGAGGATGCCGCGAGCAGGGATTCGTCCACGGCACCGAACGCCACACGAGCGCCCTTCACCGGGTTCCCGAGCTGGTCGCGCACGTCCACCGTGGCCGTGATCTTCCCGGACGGCACGCTCGTCGCCGGATCCGCAGTCACCGTGACCTTCAGCCTCCGGGCGTCGGTATCGAACGATGCGCTGTAGGAGGTCTCCTGGAATCCCGTCGGACCGAACGCCACGCCGTACAACGTCATGTTGGGGATGAGGTCTCCGCGGTACCGGAACGCGTACGTCGAGCGGCCCGATGCTGAAACCGTCCGGATGCCGCGGCTCGCCTCCACGTACAGGAACGACGGTGAAGACGCGTCCGGCAACCGTTCCCCGTCCTTCACGAACGTGACAGAGACCTCCTCGTCCATGCCGTATCCCGGTCGGTCGTCGCGCGGCGTCGTCGGTTCGAGCGAGATGCCGCGGCTGGAACCGTCCGGACCCCATCGGTCATACCACCCCTTGGCGAACGAACCGGCCACGGTCTCGATCGCGCCCGCCTCATCCGTCGCGCTCGCGTAGAACCGATACGACACCCCGTCCGACATCGGGACGCGCAGCGTCGCGCGGCCGTCCGCCCCCGTCGTCACGTCGATGGCCTGAACGTCGCGTTCGCGGATCTCGTACCTATAGCTCGGTACCACGCGCTTCAGGATGATGTCGTAGCGGCTCTGCTCCGGCCCGAGCTCGATACGCTCCCAGCGCCGCTCCACGACCTTCCCGGTCAGCCGGATACCCGACAGCGGGGTCGTGAGCACGCTGCGTTCCTCCCGGCCGAGGGCCGCGGACAGGTCCACGCGCCGCACGAGGAAGGACACGGTCGCGTCCGACCCCTTCGTCGCGATCTCCGTCATCGCGGAAAGACGTGCTGGCCAGAGGCTCACGAACGCCATGCCGTAGATATCCGCCTCCTCGGCCTCAACGGGCCGCGCCTCGACCATGTCGGTCCAGGAATCCCAGCATCCGGTGTATTCGGCCGCGGGATCGCACGTCTGACGCGCAGTCGCGAAGCTGAATGAGGCGATTCCCGCGTCGTCCGTCATGACCTCAAGGCTGCCATTGTCGTCATGACCGCTCACGGTGAGACGAATCGCCTTGTTCGAGACCGGCGTGCCGTCGAAGAGCCGGACCCGGACCTGACCGGTCAGGTCCTGCCCCGCGAATAGTTGATCCTCCGTCGGTGTGATGTCGATGGTAAACGCGGGTTTCACCACGTCGCGAATCTCGATCATCCTCGAGGTCACGACATCGCCGTCGCGCAGGACCGTCACCTGATAGCTCCCCGGCGCCATCGTCTCCCAGGAAAGTTTCCCCCGGAAGAAACCGTCCTCGTCCGGCGTCACCCGTTCCTCGACATAGACCTTGGAGCGGTAGGTCAGGTAATCGCGTACCGAACCGGTGATCTGGACCGTGACGGACGAGGCGCCTTGCTTGGTCACACGGTCCTGCACGACGCCGAAGAACGACAACGTGTCGCCGATGCGATAGAGCGGGCGGTCGAGGTACAGGTACCCGACCGACGCGCCGGTGTTGCCGGACGGTCCGTAGCCGTAGGCCCACCAGCCGCGACGTGAGATGGGGACGACGGCGGACATCTCCCCGGAGCCGACATACGCGATGGCGAGCCGCGTCTCGCCGTCCGTGGACGTGGACGAAAGGGCGGCAGGCGTCGGCAGGCGCACGACGCCGTCGGCGTCCGTCTGTCCGGCGACGCCCTCGAGCGTGACGGGCAGGGAAGACAGCGGCTTCTGGGAATCGAGGTTCATGACCCACAGCACGGTCTCCGACGCATCCGAGATGGCGTAGGTCGCGGCGTCCGTGACCTGCATCACCGCCCAGGATTCCTCGCTGACGGCCTCGGGCTTCGTGCTCGTCGGCTGGATAAGGATGAGGTAGAGCCCGGGCTTCTGTCCGGGCAGCCGAAGGAAACTTGAATAGGTCTCGTCGTTCCGCTCGAGCGCCACGTCCGCCTCGAACGCCTTCGTCACGGCATACGGACGGAAGTCGTCCCCGCGTTTGCCCGTCTCGTACGCCCAGAACGGGATGGCATAGACCTTCCGGATGAGGGCGACCGCGTCGTCCGCGGTGAGGGCGTAGCCCGTGACGAGAGCGCCGTCCGCGGTGAAGCGTCCGTACGGCTCCCGCACGTTGAGGAACGCGTCCTCGTCCGGCGCGGACTCGAAGAACGCGCCGACCGGCATCAGGCTGATGGTGCGGTCCGCGTCGGAAGAGGCTCTGGCCGCGGTCTCGAACCGGATGACGGCGTCGCTCTCGAGACCCAGACCGCTCTCCGCGAGCTTCCACCCCTTGCGGAGCGTGACGGTATAGATGCGACCGGGTTCGAACGGCTTCGCCGGCAGGAAGACGAGGGAGCGGCCATGCGTCTCGAAGCGTCCTTCGACCTTCGGCTCGATGGAGAAGCTCGCCGTCGGGTCCTCCCATCCGGCCTGCGACATCGTGATCTCGATGGCCGTGTCCACGGGCACGCCCGACGACTGGTCGCCCGGCACGGACGCGAGCACGCGGAACACGTCCTTGGTCTGCACGGCCCAGCTGAACTCGCGCGCGCTGGTCGTCCCATCGGATTTCTCCACCACGGTCGCGGCAGTGAGACGATAGACCTTCCCGGGTTCGAGCGGGTCCTTGGGGATCACGCGGAATTCGCGGGAGCCCATCTGTTTCACGTCCACCTCGATGGGCGGGACGATGCGCAGGTTCTGGCGGAGGGCCTCCTCCGTCACATCCACCTTGGACGTGATGCGAAACGCGGTCCCGATGTCCGCTCCGGCGGCGTCCTCCTCCTCGGCCACGAGCATGAACGCGTCGCCGGCAAGCGCCTCGGGGATGAGGATGCGGCTCACCGCGCGTCCGGCGTCCGACGCCTTCTGGAAAAAGACCGGTCCGCGCATCATGACGCCGATGGCGATGACCGCGACCGCGAGCACGCCGACCGCGCCCCCCACCCACGTCGAAATCCGGAACGGCATCCCGCTTCTCGCATCCCGCTTCTCGACCCCCTTCTCCTTCGCCTCCGGCATCGCGACGATGACATGCTCGTCGCCGACCGGCGCCGTCGCCCTCTTCTCGTTGTTCACCTCTTGTTTCTTCGTTTCCGACATATGCATCAAATCCGCACGTTGCTTCGCTGCCGTGGCCGGGTCGAGCCGACCCATGGACGCCTCGGCATCGCGACGGAGCGCATCCGTCATCTCCAAGAACGGGCGGAGTCCCTCAGGATGACGCCCATCTGATGCGCCGGACAGCGCGCGGTCGAACGCCTCGGCGTTCGTGTCGTTCACATCGGTCATATATGTGTATCGTTCGTGGACGAGGGCGTGCCATGGGCGAGATAGGCGACCCGCAGGCGGCCGATGGCCCGATAGACGAGCACGGCCGCATGATTCGGGGTGACGCCAAGCCCCGCGGCGATCTCCGCGGTGTCGCATCCGCCGTAGAACTTCATGTCGATGACCTGCTGGTCGCGCGCGGAGAGACGTTTCAGCGTCTCGCGCAACCGGTCGCCCTCGATGGAGACGTGCGCGTTCCAGGCCGGATCGTCGGCGGACGGCGGGTCCCACGTGTCGGGATCGACCGCCTCGTCCTTGCGGACCGACGCGCTGCGCCAATGGTCCGTCAGCAGGTTCGACGCGACCCGGAAGAGCCACGCGCCGAGCGACGCCCCCCTCCATTCGAGCGTGGGGGCGGATTCGAGGAGCTTCATGAACGTCCGCGAGACGAGATCCTCGGCCGTCTCCTTATGGCCGCACCGCTTGAGGAGGAATCCGTACAGCCGGTCGGCATAGAGGTCATAGGCCTCGCCGATGGCGGACGGGTCGGACGCGAGGCGCCCGAACAGATCGCGGTCGTCGGAGGTTTTCGTCACGTCGTCCGACATATGATGGAACGATAGCATGCGATGGTCATGACACAAGTATAGCCTACGCGCGCATGAAAAAAACCGCCCCAGCGAGTATTGCTGAGGCGGAAGAATCACGCATCTTTGCGTACGAACAAGAACCGGCCGGCGGCGTCCCACTCGTCATCGAATCGGCAACTGTCGAGCATACGCCTACCGAAATCGATGTCCAGCACCGCGGCGTACCGCTGGCCGTCGCGTTGCATGGATGAACCGAGAGCCGCAATCCAAAACTGCCGTTGCAACTCTGGGTACCCCTTCGCGAACGCGTACGCTTCAAGGTGGATCGCGGGACGGTAGCCCAGCGTGTCCATCTCGGCGATAGCCGACTCGGTCAACAAGGCGCGACCGAAATGTTTGACGAGCATGATGCGATTACCGGATGTCTGGTCGATATCGATACACGACGGGTGAGGCTGCCACTCGTGATCACCGCTGAATATGACCGACACCCCGCTCTTAGAGAACTCGGCCTCAAACACGCCCATGTCACGCGGCATCGTGTAGTCCACGAAGACGCGATAGTGGTGTGGCGGGAGGCTATCGACGGGCGGCTTCGGATACGTCCGATCGTCGAGGTAGTCCGTGTGCGCGATGTCGACCATGTCCACGAGGGCTGCGCGGCCGGCGGGCGTGGTCAGCCGATGGATAGCCTCGAACGGGACCTCTCCTTCCCGTGCGACGTCCATGATGCTCGTGATGAGCGCCTGGAAGAACCCGGCGCCGCGTTCGATGTCCGATACCTTCTTCTTGGCCATGACGGCCTCCTCTCCGCTTCGACGGCTCACCCCTCATCCCGACCGCAGCGTCGGGACCCCAGGCTCACCGTGTTCAGAAGGATGTTCTGTAAGAAAGGTGCATATGTAGGTAACGCTTTTTCGACGAAATGTCAAGGAATGCATGGTATCATAGGGCATATCATGGGACGTCCTCCGATGCGACAGCTCCTCTCCATGCCGATGCGTGAATTCGCGCTCGAGGGTTTGGTCGTGCTTGGGTTCGTCGCGTCCTTCGTCTCCCCCTCCGGCAACGTCCTCCTTGCCGTCGCCGCGATCATCGGAAGCGTCCCGACGCTCCTCGAGGCGATGAAGTCGCTGCTGCGCCTGAAGATCGGCATCGACGTGTTCAACGCGGTCGCGGTCGTCATCACCCTCGTCATGTGGGACCTGCGTGCCGCGGCCTTCATCGTGCTCATGCTCTCGGCCGCGCGCGTGCTCGAATGGCGCACTGCCACGCGGACCGGCGACGCCATCGCGGAGCTTCTCGCGCTCAAGCCCGAACGGGCGATGCTTGAGGTCGACGGCGACCTGCACGACGTCCCGGCGGATGAGGTCCGCGTCGGCGACATCCTGGTGGTGACCGAAGGCGGCCGCGTGCCGGTGGACGGCATCATCACGTTCGGCGAGGCGCATCTGAACGAGGCCTCGGTCACGGGCGAATCCGTGCCGGTGCACAAACTCCCCGGGGATCGCGTCGTGAGTTCGACCCTCGACGAATCCGGCACCATCAAGATCCGCGCGACGGCCGTCGGGGGCGACACCGTCATCGACCGCATGGCTGATCTCATGCGCGACGCGGCGAAGCACAAGTCGCGTTCCGAGAAGCTGGCGGATCGGTTCGCGGGCGGATTCCTCCCCTTCGTCCTGGCGCTGGGTCTCGTGACGTATCTCGTGACGCGGAACGCCTCCATGACCGCCGCAATCTTCCTGGTCGCCTGCGCGGACGACATGGCCGTGGCCATCCCGCTCGCCGTGACCGCCTCCATCGGCCGCGCAGCCAAACGCGGCGTCGTCGTGAAGGGCGGCGAGTGGCTGGACCGCCTGCGCGCCCCGCACACGGTCGTGTTCGACAAGACCGGCACGCTGACCTACGGCGCCATCGAAGTGATGGACGTGGTGATGGAACCTGGCGTGAGCGAATCCTCCTTCTGGAGCGCGGTCGGTCAAGCGGAAAAATTCTCGGAACATCCCATCGGACGCGCCGTCTATCGCGAGGCGCTGACGCATGTCAGCGACATCCCCGATCCCATCGACGTCCGTGTCGTACAGGGGGCGGGCATCGTCGCACGGACCCACGATGGCGAAATCGGCATCGGCAACGAGCGGCTTGCGTCCGCCATCGGCATCGACGGGACGGAAGCGTCCGCGACAGGACGGACCGTCTTCGGCGTCTATCGTGACGCCAAGCTCATCGGTTACATTTCCGTGTCCGACGTCCCGAAACCCGAAGCGGCGGAAAGCGTCCGTGAACTCAAACGACTTGGCGTCAGACGCGTCCTGATGTTCACGGGCGATGCGCCGGAGGTGGCACGGCGCGTCGCGGACGCCATCGGCATCGACGGCTACGTCGCGTCCATGCGGCCGGAGGACAAGGTCCGCGCCATCGAGGACCTGCTCCCGCAGGGAACGCTCGTCATGGTCGGCGACGGCGTGAACGACGCGCCGGCGCTCGCACGCGCGGACGTAGGTATCGCCATGGGCGGAGCCGGGACGGCCGTCGCGGTCGAGGCCGCGGACATCGTCATCCTCACGGACGACCTGAACCGCCTCCCCGACATCATCCGGCTCGGACGCCGCACCGTCTCGGTCGTCCACGGCGATATCGTGATCTGGGCCGTATCCAACGTCATCGGATTCACGCTCGTCCTCACCGGCTTCCTCGGTCCTGCCCTCGCCGCCTTCTACAATTTCGTCACGGACTTCTTCCCGATGCTCAATTCGACCCGGTTGTTTAAGGAATATCGGGATTAGACGTTCTACGGCATGACGGAGGGTGCGGTAGATGTGAAGATCCCTCGGATGACCTCGGGACGCGGAGTCTTTCGTATCGGGACGCGACATCCAAAATATTCGCTTCCTGAGCGTAGCCGAAGGACCTTCAAAACAGCCGTAGCTGTTGTTTCACGTACTCTATCGCCTCCTTCTTCGTCTCGATGTCTCCGGTATCCCGCATCTCCTCGACGCGTCGGATCCACTCCCCCATCCCGGGGCCTGGCGCGACGCCGAGCGTCTTCAGGTCTTCGCCGGAGAGCAGCGGCGCGAGCGCGCCATCCGTCCGTTCGAGTTCGGTCGCGACCTGGATGAACGCCTCCAGTGCCGGCAGGACCGGTCGACCGGCCTTCATGCTCGCGCGGCCGCGCCGATCCGCTTCGACCGCCATCAGGAAAACCTGCCACGGAAGCGGCGCGAGACGTTTCAGGATCCGACGGACGCCGTTGCGGTATGCCCGTTCGTCCATCTTCCCCGCCTCATGCTTCTTCCAGATACGGACAGGCGTCATGTGATTCACGACGATGGCGGCCACGTCACGCGCGACGGACGATGGAAAGGTCCATCGATCGAGCAGGGTTCCCGTGGGGATGACGCCTGCCGCGTCATGCCCCAGTGCCTGAACACGCCCATCCACGACAGCCGAGGTCGCGGGTTTCCCAAGGTCGTGGCACAGCGCCCCGAGCATCACGGTCAGACGCGCATCCGTGTCCGGCGCAGGAGATGCGGTTCTGACGATCTTCGCCGCCGTATCGAGCACGATCATCGTATGCGTCCAGACGTCGCCTTCGGGATGCCATTCCGGTTCCTGCCCCACGCCGATGAGCGCATCGATCTCAGGATAGTCGCGCGCGATGACGCCGAGGTCGCGCAGGAGGGTGAACCCGGCCGAAGGTGTCGGCGCAAGCAAGAGCTTCCGCATCTCTTCGGTCACGCGCTCGGCGGACAGCTCGTCGAGGTCACCGGCCGAGACCATCTCTTTCATGAGTCCGACTGTCTTGGGCTCCACACTGAAGCCGAATCGCGCCACGAACTGCGCGGCGCGATAGACCCGGAGCGGATCGTCGGGAAAGGCCGCGGGATCGGTCGCGCGCAGGACCATCCGCATCAGGTCTTCGCGTCCCCCATGCGCGTCGATGACCTCGCCCGTCGCAGGATCGGCCGCCATCGCGTTCACCGTGAAATCGCGTCGACGTGAGGCGTCCTCGACCGACATCGTCGGATCTCCAGTAACTGTGAAGCCGCGATGCCCTTTCCCCGCCTTCGACTCACGTCGAGGCAGGGCGACATCGAGCTCCACGTCGTCGTCCACCCGAATCTTGAATACGCCGAACGCCCGTCCGACCGCATGGACGCGGCCGGGAAAATGCTTCGTGAGGGTGACGTCGATTTCGTCGACAGAAACGCCATAGACCTCGAGGTCCGCGTCCGCCGATGTCCGGCCGAGCAGGGCATCGCGCACGAATCCGCCGACCAGGAGCGCCCGCGGGACGGCCTTCGCGACGGTCCGCGCGGCCTCAAGAAGCCGCGGATCCTGCGCCAAGATACGCGTGCGGCATGTCTCCGGATCGAGGACGTCCTGCTGAAAGGGGTTCTGCATGCCATCATCATACACGATGTCGCCTGCCCAAGCCGAAAACGGGGTGATAGTGTAGAGGCGCCGAACCACAGGAGGGTGCAATGGATTTGCTGCTCTTTTCCAACCAGCCGGAGCATGAACTCGTACGCAACACGCTCACGGAGCTCAAACGGATGTCGGGGTTCGACGCGGTCCGGATGGGTCGCGCGACCGTGAAGTTCCATAACGACACGGAGCCGTTCGCCGAAATCCTCGAAAGCGTGCACGGAAAGCCGTGCGTCGTCATCGCCTGCGATGCCACGGACGACCGTCACACCGTGAACGACTACTCCATGCTCACGCGGGTGCTCCTCGGAGCGCTCCAATACGCCGAAGCGGACATCCAAGCCCTGATCTATCCGTATTTCCCGTACGCGCGTCAGGATCGGCACAAGGGCGAATCCTCGGATCGGACCGCGATCACCGCGAAGATCCACGTGGAAGACTTGGAGCGTGCCGCGGACTTCCGCTTCGTCGGCCTCATGGAGCCGCATACGACCCATCTCGAGACATGGTTCACGCGCGCATGCCGGCGGCTGCCCGTCGTGCAGGAGTTCATCGCGCCCCTGCGCGAGGATTTCGGCGGATTCGGCAACGTCGTCTTCGCCACGCCTGACGTCGGCGGCCTGCAGCGTACGCGACGGACCGCCCAGCTCGCCGGAGCATCGTTCCCCTGCGCGGTCATCGACAAGGAACGCGAGCGTATCGGCGAGATCGCCCGGGCGACCATGGTCTCCGGGGATCTTGCGGGACGGGATGTCGTGGTCGTCGACGACATGATCGATACGGCCGGGACGCTCTGCAATTCGGCGCGTATCGCCAAGGCCGAAGGCGCGCGGCGCGTCGTCGTCTGCGCCATGCACGGCCTCTTCAACAGAGGCGCGCTCGACCGCATCCGCGCATGCGGCGTGGACAGGGTCTACGTCACCTCGTCCGTGACGCAGAAACCCGCAATCCGGGAATCCGACCTCGTCACCATCATCCCCATCGGAAGCCTCACGGCCGAGATCATCCGCTGCGCCATCGAAAAGAGGTCCTGGAGCGCCTTGCGCATCTCCCGGCTCGAGCGGGTCTGCTAGCGGTCACCGCTGCAGCCGCACCTTCCTCACGACTACGTCGAATCTGCCAGCCGGCAGGCGGATGTGGTCGTTTTTCATGTTCGTTCAGACGATGTTCAGGTCTTTTTCGATGCTCTCCGCGTACCAGACGCCGTATCGGCCAAGACGCTCCGATAAACACGAAGGAGCGACCCAACGATACGCTTCGCGTTGAAGGTCCGCGCCGTGTCGCGCGCATGCATGGCCATCCCCCTCCGTTCCTGCGGAGACTGATGCATAAGGAACCGGACAGACGCGCGGGCCTCGTCCTGGTTCTTGACGAGGAACCCGTTCTGCCCGTTGACGATGATCTCCGGAGCGATGCCGACCGGGTACACGACCGGAATCAATCCCCTCGACATGCCCTCGATGAGACTCAAGGAGAACCCCTCATACCGGGACGGAATGAAGAGGACGCTCCCCTCAAGGTCGCGCAGGCGGCCGGGGATGTCCAGTTTTGCCACATTTTGTTCGAAACGATGATGCGGGACGTTCCTATCCATCCATGCGACGAGCGATGCGTTCAGCGTCATGCCGATGGTCCTCTTCTCCAACGTCGGGAACGACCGATAGAGGTCGATGAGCCGGTCGATGCCCTTCAGCTTCATGGTGAAGACGTCATGTCCGATGCGCCCGAGGAAGACGAGCGCCGGTGCATCGCGGACCGCGAGGTTCCGGCGGTCGAACCAATAGTCCTCGATGGCATTATGGACGACATGGAGACGGTCGGCCGGGACCCCGACGGACAGGAGGTCGTCACGGACGATATCCGAGGTCGCGATGACGGCATCCGCCTGCGTCGCGACGAGCTTCTCGACCTCCGCGACGTCACGGAGCGGCTTACGCGTCTTGACGTTCAGCTCCTTGATGACTTTCGCGCTTTTCAGCTCGACCCAGACCGAACGTAGTCCGTCATCAAGATCGGACGTGCGGGGGACGGCTCTCAAGAATCCCCACGACGTCGAGCCGAAGTGGCTGACGACCGGAATGGGGAACGAGAGGAAGGCGAGCGGCGTGTAGGTCGTCCCTTGGATGAGGTCGCACTTGAGGATGTCGTCCTGGCGTTCCAGGAGCGAATGAAAAAACAGGATGTTCGCGATGCCTTTAAGGTGGACGGGCGCGTCCATGAGAGGGTGCCGCGGATAGAAATTGCGCACGGTGACACCCGCCTCGCGCAGACGAACGGCCATGAGGTCGTTGATGTGATGCGCACCTGTCCCGAGCCGCTTGCTGTTATGGATGAACGCGACTTTCATGCGTCGATGATACGCGTTTTCGGGGCATCTGGCAACCGTTCAGGATGAAAAAAAGCCGCCCCAAACGAGGCGGCGTGACGGTCGAAAGATACGGCTCATCGCATCGTGAGACGCGACTTCTCGTCGAGAAGCGACATGATGCGACGAAGGCTCGTGGAATCCACCGACCGGGTACCCGTACATTCGGGGAAAGACTTGCACCCGAAGAAGGGTGCGTGGTCCCGCTTCCGGTGTCGGATGACCATCTGTTGCTCGCAGTCCGGGCATGTCGGATACAGGCCCGCGAGTTCCTTGTCGATGTACGTGCGCCGTTCCTCTTCCTGCACGCGCTTCACGTACCACGACGGACGATCGCGGATGCCGCCGAGCGCCTCGAGCGCCTCCCGATACGCGACGTGGTCGATGTCAGTTTCGTTTTGGACTGAATACGTCATCGGTTTCCACCGCGTGGAATAGGTCACCCAGGTGAAACGCTTCGGCGTGACGTTGTCCTTCAGGGCGACAACGTCGTACCGCTCCACATCTTCCATGGAACCGGACTGCGACTCGTGTTCGTAGACGAGCTTAAACGCGATGCCACTATATCCGCGGTCGACGAGCCATTCGAGGATACCCATCCCCACCTCCTACCCTATATATGATACGAAAGAACGCTGCTGACGTCACAACAAAGCCACGGAATCGCTCATGCGTCAAGCCTCATCCGGTCAAAAAAACCATCCGGAGTCGGATGGCTTGGTCCGTTCTTGTCGCATCACGGCTGATAGTCTTCGCCGACGATGACGAGGATATCACCCCTCATGGCGGCTTCGCCGGCCGGCATCTCGGCGATGACCGTCCCCGGAACGAATCCCTGAAGCGTCACGAGTGTCTGCTGATATTTCTGGGCATCCGCGGTGATGATGAGCGTCGTCGGATAGGTCGTTCTCGCGGAAGCGATGGTACCGACCTTCAGCCCGGCAGCCACGACCGCGTCTGAGGCGATCCTCGACAGACCGACGGTCCGCGTCCCGTTCCAGACGTCGACGACCGGGACCTCGATAGGATCTTCCGTCACGGCCGGTTCCGTGGGCGTCGGGAGCTGGATGGACAGGACGTTCAGGACCTTCTCGAGCTTCGAGGAATAGAGAATGGCCGTGTTCGACCAGACGAGCAGACGGTCGCCGTTTTCCGCTTCCTTATAGAATTCCGGGTTCTGCGAACGGAGCGTATCGATATCCTCGATGGTCGCGACCGTGGGACTCTCCCCTGCCGGGACCGGAATCTGCTGGCTCAGGCGGTTCACGAGTTCCGTGATCTCATCGGGTGTCATGACCGGCGCGGGCCTTGCTGCCGGCGCGCGACCCAACCATCCCGCGGATTTTGCAAAGAAGAATCCTCCGCCGAGGACGAGGACCAATGCGACCACGACGAAGGTGGCGACGGGCGGTTTGCGCAGTCGGACGGTCGACATGCACAAAAGTATAGCACGCGCGACGCGTTGCACGAGCCTAGACGCGTCACGCCGCTTTTCTTAGTTCGACTCCGTCGTCACGCGCTTGCGCTCGTGTGCCTTGAGCAGACGCTTGCGAATCCGAAGCGACTCGGGCGTCACTTCGAGCAGCTCGTCGTCGCCGAGATATTCCATCGCCTCCTCAAGGCTCTGCGACCGTGGTGTCTCGAGCGATTCCGAGACCCCATCGCCCTTGGAGCGCATGTTCGAGAGCCGTTTTTCCTTGCAGACGTTCACTTCCATGTCCGTGGGTTTTGATGCCTGGCCGATGACCATACCCTCATACACCTTTGTCCCGGCGCCGATGAAGAGCTGTCCGCGTTCCTCTGCGTTCAGGAGACCATACGTCATCGCCGTTCCGTCCTCGAACGCGATGAGCGAACCGTGCGACGCCGCGTCGATGCCGCCGATGGTCGGCCGATACTCCTTGAAGACCGAATACATGACACCTTGGCCGCGCGTCTCCTTCACGAACAGCGACCGATAGCCGATGAGCCCGCGGGTGGGGAAGATGCACGTAAGATTCATGGTGCCGTTCTCGCTCTTCATGTCCAGAATCTCGCCGCGACGACGTCCGATGCGCTCGATGACCGGTCCACTCGCGTCTTCGGGACATTCGATGGTCACGTCCTCGAACGGTTCGGATTCGACGCCGTCGATATCACGGAAGATGACCTGCGGACGCGATACCTGCAGCTCATATCCTTCACGCCGCATCTTCTCGATGAGGATGGAGAGATGCAGTTCGCCGCGTCCGGACACTACGAAGTTCCCTTCGCTCGTGCCCGGGTCCATGCGGAGCGCCACATCGTTCTGCAACTCGCGTTCGAGGCGCTCCTTGATGTTACGCGACGTGGTGAACTTCCCTTCCTGCCCCGCGAACGGCGACGTATTCACGCCGAACGTCATCTTCACGGTTGGCTGCTCGATCTCGATGACCGGTAATGCGTCCGGATGCAAGGGGTCCGCGATGGTCTCGCCGATGTTCACGTCCGGGATGCCGGAGAACGTCACGATGTCGCCGGCGTCCGCGTGGTCCACCTCGATCTTGCCGAGCCCCATGAACGAAAAGACCGTGTTCACCTTGGCGTTCGTCGTGTGTCCGTCGCGGTCGATCCATGCGACGGTACCCGGACGGAACACACCGCGCACGACGCGGCCGATACCCATCTTGCCCTTGAACGTGTCGTACGAGACGTTCGCTACCGAGACCTGCAGCGACCCCTCTGTGTCGTTCGTCGGCGCCGGGATCTCCGCGAGGATGGTGTCGAACAGCGGTCGCACGTCCGTCATGGACGTGAGGTCCGTGGTGAGGCCCGCCTTGCCCTGCTTCGCGGACGCGTACACGACCGGGAAATCCGACTGCGCGTCGCTCGCGCCGAGGTTGGTGAAGAGGTCGAACGTCTGGTCGAGGACCCAGTCCGGGCGCGCGTCCGGCTTGTCGATCTTGTTGATGACGACGATGATGCGGTGCCCCGCCTCGATGGCTTTCTTGAGCACGAAACGCGTCTGCGGCATCGGGCCTTCCTTCGCGTCCACGAGGAGCAGCGCGCCGTCCACGAGATTCATGATGCGCTCCACCTCGCCGCCGAAATCCGCGTGGCCGGGCGTATCCACGATGTTGATCTTCACGTCGCCGATGAGCACCGCACAGTTCTTGGAAAGGATGGTGATGCCGCGCTCGCGCTCGAGGTCGTTGGAGTCGAGGATGGTCGTGCCTTCGAGTCCGCGTTCGCGAAACGTGTCGCTCTGTTTGAGCAGAGCGTCGGCGAGGGTGGTCTTGCCATGATCGACGTGCGCGATGATGGCGATGTTGCGGATGTCAGCCATGTTCCAGGTCGCCAGACGATACATGATTAAGCCGATTTCATCAAGTCCCGACGCCGTTGCCCATCGGGCGACGGAGCGGCATGCTCATGTCATGAGACAGATGCCGTCGAAACCGTTCGCGGACCGCGTGCGGGAGGTCGTACGAAATATCCCGAAAGGATCGACGATGACGTACGCGCAGGTCGCGGCGGCGGCGGGACGCTCGAAGGCGTACCGCGCCGTCGGGAACATCCTCAACAGGAACTTCGACCCGGACATCCCGTGTCATCGCGTCATCCGAAGCGACGGGACGCCCGGCGGCTACAACCGCGGGACGACGAGGAAGGTCGAAATACTCCGGTCAGAGGGGGCGCTCGTGGTGATGCGACGATTCACGACATGTCCCGCGTCGCGACAGAGGTCGCCCTCGACAGCAATCGTGCGATACGAATCTCGTCGTAGCTGAACGAGTCCCCGAGGAGGGCACGGGCGGGCGCGAGCATGTCGTTTCCCGCCTTCCGGAATGCCGCCTCGATGCGTTCCTGTCGTTCGGACGGGACGGTCGAAATATGCGTCGCGTCGAGCGCCTTCCCCTTCTCGATCGCCTGTTCGAGATGCTGCACGACGGTGCCGACGCTCAGCTTCCGCATGAGCGCGATGCGTTCGAGCGAAAACTTCTTCTCGAAGAGGCGGACCGTCTCCTGGATCGTCCCCGACACGGCACGGACCGTCGGCTTGTTTCGTCGGACGACGGACTCCGACGACGGTCGCTCCGCGAGGCCGTTCGCCTGCGCATACGCACGGATGATCTCCAGGAATCCGGGGCCGTAGCGTTCGAGCTTCCGTCCTCCGACGCCCGAGATGTGGGAGAGGGATTCCGTGCTCTGCGGATATACGCGTGCCATCTCCTGCAGCGTCTTGTCCCCGAAGATGACGTACGGCGGGACATGAAGCGACTCCGCCAGCCGACGGCGTTGCGCACGCAGTTCCTCGAAGAGGCCGCGATCGAATTCGACGTGAGCCTCCTCCGTCGCTTCGATCTCTCCCCGGGGGACGCACACGTCGCACGCGTCGCATGTCGGTTCGGTCCGGGCTTCCCCGAAATATCCGAGCAAGAATGTCCGACGGCACGAACGGAGCTCGCCATAGCGCATTACCTCCTGCAGCTGCGCGCGGACACGCGCCTGCTCTTCCGGGTCTTCCATCTGACGGATGAAGTACTCGTGCTTCATCCTATCCCCGGCAGAGAACATCAGGAGACACTCGCTCGGCAATCCGTCGCGCCCAGCGCGGCCCGTCTCCTGATAGTATCCCTCGACGCTCTTCGGGAGGTCCATGTGCACGACGAGGCGCACGTCCGGCTTGTCGATACCCATCCCGAAGGCGATGGTCGCGACGATGACGGACACCTGGTCATGGATGAACCGTTCCTGCACGCGGCTGCGTACATGTGCCGGAAGTCCGGCGTGATAGGCGGCGGCCTTCACCCCGTTCGCCACGAGATCCTTCGCGACCTTCTCCGTCCCGCGGCGCGAGAAGCAATAGACGATGACGGCCTGGTCCGGACGGCTCCGAACCTCACGCAGCAACCGCTCGAACGACTTCTTCTTCGGCACGACCCGATACGTAAGGTTCGGCCGGTTGAAGCTCGAACGGAAGACGCGGCCGCGGTCGAGCTTCAGATGCTGGATGATATCGACCTGCACGCGCGCGTTCGCGGTCGCCGTCAACGCGATGACCGGGATGCCTGGAAAATACGTCCGCAACAGATCGAGGTTCCGGTATTCCGGGCGGAAGTCATGACCCCATTCGGAGATGCAGTGCGCCTCGTCGATCGCGAACAGGCTGATACGAAGCGTCTGGAGGAACTGGCGCACGCCCGAGACGGCGAGACGCTCCGGCGCGAGATAGAGGAGCTTCAGTGCCCCACCCTTCGCGAGCGCTTCGACCCTTGCCGATTCCGTCGGTGACAGCGTGCTGTTCAGGTACGCTGCCGCAATGCCGTTCGCGCGCAACGCGTCCACCTGATCCTTCATGAGCGCGATGAGTGGCGAGATCACGATGGTCAGCCCGTCGAACTTCAGCGCGGGCAACTGGAAGCAGAGTGATTTCCCTCCGCCGGTCGGCATCAGTACGAGGGCGTCCTTACCGGAAACGCAATGCTCGACGATCTCCTGCTGGAGCGGCCGAAACGCATCGTATCCGAAATGTTTCTTGAGGAGATCGAGCATGGGTCTCTTCCACCGCTATCATGCGTAAGCGACGGACGTCAACTATAACCCCACGTAAAAACTCCCGTTGTGCGGAAGTTTTTACGTGGGGTGGGTTGGTTGACGATTTTAGAACTCTTGACTGGTCGAATGTGCATCGTGAACTATGCATTTTCCCGTCCATTGCCATGCGGCAACTGGGCTGGAAGCAATTCCAAAACGCCTGACGGATCAGGCGCTTTGGTGCCCGCGCGAGGATTTGAACCTCGCTGGCCGCGTTAGGGTCGCGGCAGCCTATCCAGTTAGCTTACGCAGGCATGGTGCCCTCGGGTGGGGTCGAACCACCGTCTCGCGGCTTAGAGGGCCGGGCTCTATCCCGTTGAGCTACAAGGGCAGGAGAATGGGCTATTCAAAAACCCGCTAAGACCGCCTGCCGTGCGCAGACGATTTCGCGGGTTACGTTCTCCTGAATCGGTAGGTCATGCTTGGCTTTTGATTACAACGTCGGCTCTTTTGAGAGCAATTACCTTCACAAGGAAGTTGCATCCAGTATCGAGGGTTGTGATGGCAGCAAGAATCTCCTAACATCGCTCTCAACCAAAACGCGTTGCACGTCGGTGCGGCTGATGAGTGCTTGAGTTGGTTTTACGTCATTACCTTTGCCGGAGGCATCCGGGATGGAAAAACCGATATACTCGACCTTCTTATTGAGACGAAACCGAATCCAATCAACCATCGGTACCAAATCCGTATCAGAACTCACGAGAATTGCAGCGTCGTACTTGTCATCCAATGCACCCGCAACCAAATCGGTAGCGATCTTCACATCGATGCCCTTCTCTCGGAATGTCTTGTATACGATCTCAGAGACGCCCTTCTTCTTGATGGTCTGAAAATCGTCCACCCTGCTATCGATAAAAATCCTTTCAGAGCGTTCTCGGAGCTTGCTGGTTTTTATCTGCCAAGCCGTTTTCTTAAGCGTGTTAAATAGCTGCGTCTGTCGCGCCATCACTTGCTTACTTCGTTCGTCCCCTTCTTTCTCCCTTACTGTGCCGACGTAATACCTTTTGCCCATCTCTGTCACCGTTCGACCGTCAGCTAGAAATAACGCAAATGCATCAAAATCAAACTCAACCGCCTTAATGCCCAAGGACTTTAAAGCGAGGTGGTGAAAATTGCCTCCATCAATGAATATCTGAACTCGCATAGGCGTTACAGAGTTGGAATCTACCATAAACGAAAAAGTCCTGCACACTCCCCCGAAGGGCAGGCACAGGAGACTTTATGAATCCAATATACCGATTTCACGCGCTTTTGTCAATGATTCATATTCATGCAAAAAACAAGGGATTTATTGATTATCAACAACCTACATTACTGCGTCTCCACAATTGCTATTTCGGCAACTTTACACTAAGCCGATCAGCCTCCTTGCTGATCAACTCCTCTAATTCCTTAATTTGGGCGCTCACGGACTGAGTATCGTTCTGATGTTCCGTGATTTGATGTGTTAGTTTCAATATTTTCACCGCCTCTGTTTCTCCAAGCGGCCACTCTTGCATCTGCTCCCAATTCTCTCCATCAACGAGGTCATTCTTTCCGAAGTCATACCAGACATTGTGCTGTTTTTCGATTAATCGACCGCAGTCGATCATTAACGTATCCCATTCCCCATCCGGCTTCCGATCCTTTGGAGATTGAATACCAGATCCAGACAATTTTTGAATCATGGCTCGATGGCCTTTTGTCGTCCAATCGAAAGAAAGATATTCATCCACGTTCACGGTTGGTACGGACACAAAGAATGATTTTCCGTCGGATTCATCAATCCAGAGTTTCATAATTGATAGCCAGCATATCATCCAGTTCCAACTCTCGGTAGGGGTATGAAAATTGCCACATTGTTAGAACTATCAAAACCCACTCAACCAAAACAAAATTCGAACCCTTTTGAGTTCGAATTCTATTGGGGTCACATCGTCGAGGCTGTTAGAACCGCTATAGCAAATCTACCGCCGTGTTCGTTCATTCCTGACTATCAAACGTGCATTTTACCCTGATTACGTATTGTATTTCACCGATGGAAAAATAGGAATCTAGGACACAAAATCAGGCTTTACCAGAAACATCAGGGAAACTGCGTCCGAAGCAGGCCAAGGTTCCGGTAGTCCGGCCGGAAGTCGTGTCCCCATTCGGAGATGCAGTGCGCCTCGTCGATAGCGAACAGGCTGATGCGCAGCGTCTGCAGGAACTGGCGGACGCCCGGGATGGCGAGGCGCTCCGGCGCGAGATTGAGGAGCTTCAGCTTCCCCGCAACCGCGAGCGCCTCAACCTTCACCACCTCCGACGGCGGCAAGGTGCTGTTCAGGTACGCCGCCGCGATGCCGTTCGCTCGCAAGGCGTCCACCTGATCCTTCATGAGTGCGATGAGCGGCGAGATGACGACGGTCAGTCCGTCGAATGCGAACGCCGGTAATTGAAAACGCAGCGACTTCTCTCCGCCCGTCGGCATCAGCACGAGCGCGTCCTTGCCGGACACGCAATGCTCGACAATCTCCTACTGGAGCGGCCGGAACGCATCGTATCCGAAATGTTTCTTGAGGAGACCGAGCATGGGTCTCTTCCACCGCTATCATGCGTAAGCGACGGACGTCAACTTTCATGAGGACTCTCACATGCATACGTACCCAAGACGGATGAGCGTCTTGGCCAGCTGAACCTCCAGGATCGCTCTTCCATTTCCACCTTTGAGGTACCGTTCCCTTCTCTTCGCCTCCTGCTCGTCCGAATACGCTTCATGATATATCAATTCGAGCGGCCGTCGATTCTTCGTCGCTTCGACCTGTCCCATCTGATGCTGTCTGAATCTCTTGGACACATCATGCGAATACCCGATATACAGCTTCCGATCCGAACGGCTGAACAGGACATAGACGAAATACATACCTTCCATAGCTATCACGACACAAACGAAACAACCAGCCCGCTGGCTGATTGTTTCGACCTAACTCACCTCTCTGGATCCCGGTCGAGCTGAGCTCGACTGTTCACCTCGCTCTTCCAATGGGTGAACGAAGCTGAGCTTCGTCATCCTCTCGGAGGAACCGAGCTGAGCTCGGTGGGGTGGCCAACGGGAATTGAACCCGTAATAGCGGGACCACAACCCGCTGTGATAACCGTTTCACCATGGCCACCATGGATGCCGGAAGCGGACGGAATATATCGGATTCCGGGCGGTTTGGCAAGACCTTCTTGCGCCTACTCATCCCATGCCGCGCGACGGCCACGCTTCGCCTCTCCCCGCTGCTTCTTCTCCTGCAGACGACGTTCCTTCGCCCCTCTCGAAGGTTTCGTCCCGATGCGCTCCTTCTCCTGCTCCAACGCCGCGAAGACGACCTTCCGTAGCGTCGTCACAGCCGTGATGCGATTCTGCAGTTGCGACCGTTCCTGCATGCACGCGATGACGATGTCGCCGTCCTTCGTGATGCGGTTCTTGAGCTTCTCGCGGAGACGCTCTTTCTCCTCGTCCGAGAACGACGGCGACGCGTCCACATTCCATCGCACGACCGCCTTGCTCGATGTCTTGTTCACCTTCTGCCCGCCCGGCCCGGACGAACGCGCGAATGTGATGTCCATCTCGGCTTCGGGGATGGTGCGCAGCGGACTCTCTTGGCGGAACGGGTTCTCGACGTTCATCATGCGACAAGTGTACCAGACGCGCATGAGACGAAACAAAAAAACGCCCGACCGGAGTCGAAGCGCGAGGAGCGTCCTGATGTCGGGCGCGTCAGAAGGACAGACGGAAGAAGGATCCGACAATGATGCCAGCGAGGAAGAAGTCGACCGCGACGACGAACAGGATCGGGACAAGGAACTTCAGGAGTCTCATCATGGCGCACTCCTTTCGTATCGTAAGGGACCGAACAGACCTTACGTGTGGCTGGACGAATCGTCAATGCGGACACGGACAAACGAAACAGCCGGCCTCGGGGCCGGCTGTCGTTCCTCATTCGAGGTTACTGTCTCTTCGCAAACGCCTCGAACGCACGCAGGATCTCGACCGGAATCGCGAACACGACCGTGTTCGACTGATCGCTCGAGATGTCGTTGATGGAATTCAGCGTGCGCAGGTGGAGTGCGGCCGGATTCCGCATGAGGATCTCCGCGGCCTTGTTCAGGTTCTCCGCCGCGATGACCTCGCCCTCGGCGTTGATGATGACCGCGCGCCGCTCGCGCTCGGCCTCGGCCTGCTTCGCGATGGTGCGGACCATGTCCTCCGGCAGCTGGATGTCCTTCAGCTCGACGGCCGACACTTCGATGCCCCATGCCGTCGAATGCGCGGCGATGAGCTCTTTGATGCGTGCTGAGGCCTGGTCACGTTCCGACAGCAGCTCGTCGAGCGTGAGCTCACCGACGATGTTCCGCATCGTCGTCTGCGCGAGCTGCGAGATGGCGTTCCAGAAGTTCTCGACCTCGAGCACGGCCTTGCCCGCGTCCGCGACCTTATAGTAGATGACCGCGTTGATCTTGCAGGACACGTTGTCGCGGGTGATAGCTTCCTGATACGGCACCTCGACGGCCTTGGTGCGGATGTCCACCTTCTTCATGGACTGGAAGACGGGGATGACGATGCGCCACCCCGGATTCACGAGGCCCGTGAACTTCCCGAATGTGAACATGACACCGCGTTCGTACTGGTTCACCTGTCGGACGAAGACGATGAACGCCACCACGATCCATGGCAGAGTATAGAGATATTCCATATGTCTAGTTGGGCGTGAATGAATCTTACGGATACGGTACGTGCCTCCCGCCTCCACGTCAACGAAGTGAAAAGACCCTCGTCGGGTCTTTTCATCATGGTGCCCCCGGGTGGAGTCGAACCACCATCTCACGGCTTAGAAGTCCGGTGCTCGATCCGGTTGAGCTACAGGGGCATGACGCGTGACGATACCTGATTTTCTCCCGTCTGGCAAGACCTTATCCCTCCTCATCCCCTCTCCGCTTCGCATGGAACGCCTGATGCACCTCGCGGAGCTGCTGGTTCGTGACATGGGTGTAGATCTGCGTGGTCGTGATGGATGCATGTCCGAGCATGGACTGTACGCTCCGGATATCTGCGCCGTTCATGAGCAGGTCCGTGGCGAACGAGTGGCGGAGCGTGTGCGGCGACACCTTCTTCGGGATGCCGGCCGCGACGGCATAGTGGCAGACGAGGCGTTCGATGGACCGCGGCGTGATGGGCTTCGGGATAACCTCGCCCTTCGCATCTTTCTTCCCGGCTGCCCGGTCGTGTCGGATGATGAGGTACGGCGACGCATCGTCGCGCAACGCGAGATATGCCTTCAGCCAATGCCGCGCCTGATGTGAGAGAAACACGACGCGTGCCTTATCGCCCTTGCCGCGCACCGAGAACTCGTCGCGGTCGAGGTTGATCTGGTCTTTCTTCAGATTTGCGAGCTCGGAGACGCGCATGCCGGTCGAGAAGAACAGCTCGAGGATGGCGCGGTCGCGTGCCTTGAGGATGGGCGGCGCGTCGGACTGCGTCGGCGCGTCGAGCAGGCGTTCGAGGTCCACGGCGTCGAGAAACGACGGTTCGCGATTCCCCTGCTTCGCGAGCTCGATCTTCTCTGGCGCGAGCGTGCTCACGTCGTTGCGCGCAAGGTACTTGAGGAACGACCGCAAGGCGATGAGGTGGTAATTCTGCGTGTTCTTCTTCAGGGGGCCGCGGCTCGGATCCTCGATGCGGTTGAGATAGAGGCGATACTGCCGGACCAGTTCGGACGTCACCTCGTCCACAGCCGGATCCTTAGTCCACTCGATGAACCGCCCGAGGTAAAATTCGTAGTTACGCACCGTGAGCGACGACCGCCCCCTCTCGATTTCGAGGTACTCGAGGAACGGCCGGAGGTATTGTGATATCTTCTTCGCCATCGCCACAGTATACCTTAGGGCGTCGTAAAACGGGCAATGCAGGCCATGTACCTTGCCACGACAGGAGATATCTGATAGCGTTGGGCCACATAAATCACCTACGCCCATCCGGTCCGGCCAGCTGAGCTGGCTCCACGGGGTGCAGCGCGAATCCGGGCACGCACGCCCATGATGCGATCCTCACGGTTCCATCGTGGGCGCACGTCCCCGACACGACATGTTAGATCCGAAAAAGAAGAAGCGCGTCATCGAAAAATTCAAGATGCACGCGACCGACACGGGCTCACCACAGGTCCAGATCGCCATCCTCACCGAGGAGATCAAGGACCTCACCGAGCACCTCCGCGGCCACAAGAAGGACTTCTCGTCCCGCCGTGGCCTCATCAAGAAGGTCGGCGAGCGCCGTCGCCTGATGAAGTACCTCAAGCGCGAGGATGCCAAGGCCTACGACGACCTGATGACGAAGCTGAAAATCTGAAGATGAACCGCCCCTCGTGGGGCGGTTTCGCTATCCGGTAGGCTTGACGAGACTGTCGTTTTCGTGTATCTTCGGACTGTCGGGAAGCGCATTTTTCATCATCGACTAACACAATCAACCCGCGCTTCCGACACCTTTATATGATCAAGCACCCCGATCAGCGCGTCGCGGTCCTCGTGGACGCGCAAAACATGTATCACTCGGCCAAGCATCTCCACAGCGCTCGGCTCAATTTTGGGAAGGCCGTGCAGGACGCGGTCGCAGGCCGGCCGCTCGTGCGCGCCATCGCCTACGTCGCCAAGTCCAAGACTGGTGAGGAGACGTCGTTCTTCGACGCGCTCGTCGAGGCGAAGATCGAACCGCGCATCAAGGACGTGCAGGAATTCTCGTCCGGAGCCAAGAAGGCGGATTGGGACGTCGGCATGGCCATCGATGCGGTGAAGCTCGCGGAGAAGGTCGACGTCATCGTCCTCATGACCGGCGACGGCGACTTCTGCCCGGTCATCGAATATCTCCATGGCCATGGCGTCATGGTGGAGGTCGTCGCATTCGGCGAATCCACCAACGCCGATCTCCGCGCCATGGCGGACAGCTTCGTCGACCTCTCGAGCTCGCGCGGCAATCTGCTCCGCGCCGGCAGCAAGAAGGCGCAGCCCGACCTCGAGCCCAAGGAGCCTGCACCCGACAAGGACTCGACACGAGGCACGAGAAGTGTCAAAGTGACCTACTGAACGACAGCTACCCTCCTTTGCCTGGGGGGCGAGAGGGGGTCCAACGGCGACGCCCTCTCACTCCCCCGCGTTAAGGGGACCTTACACCTAACACGTGGCCCGAAGACAGGGAGACACATTCGAGTCGAATGGTCTTGTGTCTTCGGGGCACAGACATACCCCGAGTATGAAAAACGAACAGACGTTTTCGATCGAGTGGGGCGGGCGGACGCTGACGATCAGCGTCGGACAGCTTGCCCGGCAGGCGAACGGCTCCTGCACGATCCAGTACGGCGACACGGTCGCGCTGTGTACCGCGACCATGGGTGGCGTGCGAGACGGCATCGACTTCTTCCCCCTGCAGGTCGATTTCGAGGAACGCATGTACGCGGCGGGCCGCATCAAGGGCTCGCGGTTCATGAAGCGCGAAGGTCGGGCGACCGATGAGGCCATCCTCTCCGGCCGTCTCATCGACCGCGCCATCCGCCCGCTCTTCAAGGACGGGATGCGTAATGAGGTCGCGGTCATCGCGACCGTCTTTTCGCATGACCACGAAAACGATGCGGACGTGCCGGGGCTCATCGGCGCCTCGTGCGCGCTCGCCATCTCGGACATCCCGTGGGACGGCCCCATCGCCGCGGTGCGCGTCGGCCGCAAGGACGGGGCGTGGATCCTGAACCCCACCTATAAGGAAATCGACGAGGGCGGCGTGGACATCGTGGTGGCCGGAGGCAACGGCAAGACCATCATGCTCGAGGCGGGCCTGAACGAGATGAAGGATGAGGAGGTCGGCGACGCCATCGAATGGGCGCATGGCCATCTCGCGCCCGTCATCGAGCTCGTCGAGAAGGTCCGTGTTGCCGTCGGTAAGGAAAAGAAGGACGTCTCCACGCCGAAGACGGAGGAAGAGCGAGTCCAACGCGCCAAAATCGACGAACTGCACGCGACGGCGCGCGCGTTCCTCGCCACCCGCGTGAACGCGACACTCTTCGCGACCCCACTCAAGGACAAAGCAGACCGTAAGGACGCCGTGTCGCGTCTCAAGGCCGAGCTCGACGTGCATCTCACGGAACAGGGCGTGGCGAAAGATGACCTGAAGCGCGCTACCGAGGTGGTGGACGCGTTCGTGGACGCCGAAGTCTCGCGCATGATCCTCGAGGAGGGCAAGCGCGCGGACGGCCGCGGCATCGACGATGTCCGCGATCTCTCCGCCGAGGTCTCCCTCATGCCACGCACGCACGGATCCGGCGTCTTCCAACGCGGGGCGACGCAGGTACTCTCCACGGTCACGCTCGGCGCGCCCGGCATGGAGCAGACCATCGACACCATGGAATTCCAGACGAAGCGCCGATTCTTCCACCACTACAACTTCCCCAGCTACTGCGTCGGCGAAACGAAACCGAACCGTGGCCCGGGCCGCCGCGAAATCGGTCACGGCGCCCTTGCCGAACGCGCCATCCAGCCTGTCCTGCCTGCACGCGAACCGTTCCCGTACACCATCCGCGTCGTATCCGAAGTGCTCGGTTCCAACGGCTCGTCCTCGATGGGCGCGACCTGCGGGTCGACCCTCGCGCTCATGGACGCCGGCGTGCCCATTACGGCGCCGGTCGCCGGCATCGCCATGGGCGTCGCGAGCGATGAGAAGAGCGGACGCTACCGCGTGATTACGGATCTGCAGGACCTCGAAGACGGCGACGGCGGCATGGACTTCAAGGTCGCCGGGACACGCACCGGCGTGACGGCCGTGCAGATGGACTGCAAGCTCACCGGCATCCCGATAGAGGTCGTTCGCGAGACCATCACAAAGGCACGGACCGCGCGTCTCCAGATCCTCGACGTCATCGAGGCCGCCCTCCCCGCTCCGCGGGCGGAGCTTTCCAAGTGGGCGCCGCGCATCGAGACCCTCCGTATCCATCCGGACCGCATCCGCGACGTCATCGGCCCGGGCGGCAAGATCATCAATGAGATCATCGACACCTGCAGCGTCGAGATCGACATCGAGGACGATGGACTCGTCATGATCACGTCATTGAACCCGGAAGGCATGAAGAAGGCGAAGGACTGGGTCACCCAACTCACGCGCGAGGTCGCGGTGGGAGAAATCTTCACCGGTCCTGTCACGCGCCTCATGGACTTCGGCGCGTTCGTCGAAATCCTTCCCAAGCAGGAAGGTCTCGTGCACATCTCCGAGCTCGCGCCCCAGCGCGTGGACAAGGTCACGGACGTGGTGAACGTGGGCGATATCGTGACCGTGAAGGTCTACGAGATCGATTCCATGGGACGCATGAACCTCTCAATCAAGCGTGCGGATCCGAACTACCAGCCGTCGGACCGTGACGAACGCCCATTGCGCGACCGTAAGCCCATGGGAGGTGGTGGCGGGTTCGGCGGACCGCGTGGAGGTAATGGCGGCCCTCGCGACCGGCGCTTCTAACCACGCTTCATGTCGGAGCCGATCATCCACGATTCGACGCCGAAAGGCAGCGCGATTCTGGCGTATGGCGAATCGCCACGCCGATCGAGCATCCCCATCATCCTCGCCCTCGCGGCGGGGATGATTGCGGTCGCCTGCATCGCGACGCTCGTGGCCGTATCGGTCTCCGACGCGGTTCCCCTTCCCGCCGACACCATCTCCATCCTGTATCTCAAGGCGGATGCGACGCTCCCGACGGACACGCCGTCTACATGGTCCTCGGCCCAATCCACGGCAAAGCCTTTTCCGATCCTGGTCGGCTATCGACGGGACTCGGACGGGAGCGTGAAGCCTTTCGCTATCCTGCCGCGCTGCTTCGGGTCCGGCGGTCAGACGACGTGGGCCTTACGGTTGACCGATGAGCGTATTTCGACGAAACGCGTATCCCTCCTCGACCTCGCGGGGTCAATACGTACCCTCATCGCTCCATCCTGGCTCCGTATCTGGCCAAGAAGGGCCTTTCCGGACCTCGACAGCACCCCCGATGATGCATCGGTTGGTGGTGCATTGACGCCGACTTCTTGGAACACGGACGTAAAGTCTCCAGCATCCCATATCGACGGAGATATTGGACGTAACACCTTGGATATCGAGGCTTTTCCAGGCGCATGGCCGGTCGTGGAGTCCTCGTTTCGCGCTCGTGGGTTGGATCTTCGGCTGACCGAACGCCCGGTATCCGCCTCCTGGTCGATGGACCTGGACACCAGAATGACAGTCAGTCTGACGTTCTCGGAAGGACTTTCCGCCAAGACCAAGGCGGAAATCGCCGGAAGTCTCGGAATATCGTCACTGACGCCCATCGCTCTCGATGACGGGACACCTATCAATGAGCTTGCTGTTGATGAAACGGCGTTTGTTCATGCGACATCGATCAGAGGCATCGAGGACGTCGAGGCAGTCTTTCTGGGTCCTTTAGCCATCATCGGGCCTATCGGTGCCTCTCTTGAAGCTCTTCCGATGCCTCAGAGCTGTACTGGCCAGGTGCTCGCGGCGTTTGATATCGCTGGAATCCGTGACTCGCTCACCGAAAGAGGCATCCCAACCTTCCCCGGTTCCCCCAAGCGCCTTCTGTGGACGACTGGGTCTGGAACCATCCTCGCGTGCTGGTAAACTTATCCACACTCTCACTACTTGATTGTGGATAACGGTATTTTTGCTTCCATTAGCACAGCATTTTGCTGATATTCCCTACCGGCATTGAAGAGACTCTTTTTTTGCCGTATACTTATAGGGCATACGAAAATTGTTCTTTGCGAGAGGGAAGCCAGCCCTTCAAATGGCATTGCACTTTTCACTGTACCTGGACCGATAGCCCGTTCCTGACGACGGACGTCGGTTCTATGTCTCAACTCGACCCTCGACCCCGTTTTCGGGGTCCCTCGAAACCAAAACTCCAAATCGAAAGCTTCGGTGTAACTCTCACTCCCATCGCGGGAACATTCATGGGAACCTGAAACCCCTGACGAGACGTCACCAGGGTCCGGTCGAGACAAACAGCCCTTTTTACAGCCTGGATTTCCTCGTGTCCTTACCGTCAGCGGCTAAACCCGACAGTCCGTCGGACCCTCGCTCCGTCACAACGTGAGCACCCGCTACGACGCAACAGACCAAGAGCACCTAGGCCGAGAGCCGCGACCCACTTAATCAAAACATAAGGGGCGTACGCGGCTCTTTTCTTTTTGCCGATTGTCCCTTGCCTTTTCCCACATTCGTGGATAGACTACTTCCAATATTATGGACAAGGCTCGCATCGACCATTTCAAGCAACGTCTGCTGGAAGACCATACGCGTCTCGAGCAGGAACTTGAGACTATCGGATCAAAGGATCCGACCCAAAAGAACCATTTTCAAGCCGATTATCCTGAAAGCGGAGGCAATTCGGATGACGACAACGCGGCCGAAATCTCGGAATACGCGGACGAAATTTCCATCGAGGCACGACTGGAGACGGAGCTGCGAGACGTGACCAAGGCGCTTGCGGCGATTGAGGCGGGGTCCTATGGCGTATGCAAGTACTGCAAGAAAGTCATCGACGAGAAGCGTCTCGAAGCTCGCCCCGCGTCATCGAGCTGTATCGAGTGCAAGAAGCTCCTGACGCAAGAGATGTGATGCGGGCGGTCGCGCTGCTTCTGCTCCTCATCACCGGCCTCGTCGCTGCGGACCGATATACGAAAGTCTTCATGATGACGTATCCGACCTCGGGTACGTCGTTTTCGTTGGGATGGCTCCTCGAAATCGTCCGCCACCGCAACTTCGGCATCGTCGCGAACATTCCCATCCCATGGATCGTGACCGTGGTGGTAACCGTCATCGTGCTTGGCCTCATCATCGTTACGAGCGTATGCGCCCTGAAACGGAATAGCCTCTCCGAAGCCACGGCACTGGCCTTCGTCATGGCTGGTGCCATCGGCAATCTTTGGGACCGCCTGCAGTGGCACTACGTCTTCGACTGGATCCTGCTATTCGGCCGCTCCGCCATCAACCTCGCGGATATTTTTATCGGCGTCGGGCTGTTGTGGTACGTACTTGGGCGACGAACGTCTCGCCCTAAAATTGACTTGCCCACAATTTCGTCGTGATCAGACTCAACACCCACTCGGCACATGCCGTTTTTTTGTCTATACAAAGCTAAAATTGACACATCCGACAGATTGCCGTAGCGGTGGATGTAGGTGCAGATGACCCACAAAAGAAAGACGCTGGATGGGATGCGATGCCATCGTCAGGTCACTGGTCCTCGCATCCTCGATGACACTCACGTAGAACGCCTACCACACGAAGGGGGACGACGGATGAGAATCGATACGACGTATCTTCCGAGATGGGCCGCGCCCGATGCGGACGACGTTCCGGACACGGAACGCGACCCGTGTCTCCATGGCACATGGACAAAATCGGTCGACGAACTGCCGCCCGACACGCTCCCGAGCAGAACGGATGACCAGACCTACGCGACCGACATCATGCTGGACGCGGGGTGTGAGACAGACGCCGATGGCGCATGACGCTCGCTCCCGGTCATCTACCGGGGCTTTTATACCGACAGCGACCGTATGGCATCGAACATCCTCACATCCTCCATCGTCGGCCTCGACGGACATCGCGTCGACGTCGAGTGCGACATCTCGCCGGGACTTCCGGCCTTCACGGTCGTCGGACTTCCAGACACGGCGGTTCAGGAAGCGCGTGAACGCGTGAAAGGTGCCTTACGGCAATCCGACCTGCCGTTCCCGCGCACACACGTCACCATCAACCTCGCGCCGGCGGACCTGCGAAAGGCCGGGACGCATTTCGACCTCCCTATCGCGATTTCCGTGCTCACGGCACATGGCGACCTGCCGAAACGCGATCCCCTTGAGCGTGTCCTCATCGGCGAACTCGCGCTCGACGGCAGTCTCCGCCCCGTGACAGGCGCGCTCTCCACCGCGCTCATGGTCAAGCAACTCGGCATCAAGGAACTTATCGTCCCGGAGGGGAACGCGGCCGAAGCGTCCCTCGTCCCTGACGTGGACGTACGCGCGGCCGCGACCTTAAGGGACGTCGTCCTTCATGTCACGGGGACGCAGTGCCTCCTCCGCACGGAACATACGGCTCACCCTGCAACGACGCACAATATCATCCATCCGGACCTCGGGTCTGTTCGTGGCCAGGAATTTGCACGCAGGGCGATCGAGGTCGCGTCGGCAGGCGGTCACAACATCCTTATGCAAGGACCGCCCGGTTCTGGCAAGACGCTTCTCGCGCGTGCTTTCCCGTCTATCCTCCCGCCGCTCACGCATGATGAGGCGCTCGATGTGACGCGTATCCATTCCATAGCCGGTAAACTGCCGCGCGACGGTTTCGTCTCTGAAAGACCGTTCCGTAGTCCGCACCATACAGCAAGCGGCATCGCGCTCGTGGGCGGCGGATCCGTTCCGCGTCCTGGCGAAATCTCGCTCGCGCACCGTGGCGTCCTCTTCCTCGACGAATTCCCGGAATTCAACCGATCTGTCCTTGAGAACCTCCGCCAACCTCTTGAGGACGGAACTGTCACGATCTCGCGCGCGAATGGGACCGTCTCGTTCCCTGCGCGGTTCATCCTGCTCGCGGCCATGAACCCCTGCCCTTGCGGATACCGCACCGATCCAGATCGTCCCTGCAGCTGCACGCAACATCAGCTCCACCAATACCGGAAGCGCATCTCCGGACCGATGCTCGACCGCATAGACATTTCCATCGATGTGCCGAGCGTCCCCACGGAACGCCTCGTGGACCTCGAACCGGGTGAACCTTCCGCCGCGGTGCGGACGCGCACATGCATGGCGCGGAAACGACAGGTCGAGCGCTACCGTGATATCGGCATCCTGACCAACGCAGAGCTCACGAGCGACCATGTCCGACGTCTCATCAAACAGAATGACGCCTCCCGCACGCTTCTCCGACGCGCCGTGGACGCCTATCGTCTCTCTGCCCGCGCATATTTCCGAATCCTGAAGGTCAGCAGGACCATTGCGGACCTTGATGGAACCGACGGCATCGAAGAGCGTCATGTGGCCGAAGCCTTGAAATACCGGCAACCGATATAACACCTATTTTGGCTAAAATAAGCTACATTATGGATTTTTCAACCTTTGACGGTTGACCGGCTATGATTGCGTTGATACGGTACCCAGCGCTGAATTTCGGTCTAGGCGACCGCGGGCATGGGCACCCATCCGACCGCTTCCAGATGAGAGGTGTCCGTCCGCACGTCGCACGAGAGGTCCATATCCCCCCACTGCTGAACCACATCGTCACATCCATCGCGATCGCCCTGTTCCGGACGATCCGATTCCTCAAACGAGCGCTCCAACCCGTCTTCGGCGGAATCGTGTGGGCGCTTCTTCTTGTCGCGCGCCTCCTCGCGCGCCTCCTCGTCCTTCCGATCTACCGTCTCGCCGTGACGGTGAAAATTCGTTTTCACAAGTACGCCCTTCCGACCCAAAGCGCCGCACTGATGCTCGTGACGAACAAATACCTGTTCCATACAGCCCTCGGCCTCGCGACCCTCGCGACCCTCATCGTCAATCTCCAGGCGCGACAGGCCCACGCACAGGACGTCGGAAAAAACAGCCTCCTTTATGCGCTTGCGACAGGTTCCGAGACGTCCATCGTCGAGGAGACCGCCGCGGAGTCACCAACGCATGCCTCGCCGCATATCGCGCCCGGCACCCTCATCGCCATCCCACACATCGACTTCGACTACGAATCGGGAGATCTTGAGATTGCGAGCCTCTCCGTTCCTGGCGCCATCAGCGCCTTGCCGACGCTCGACCTCGAAAACCCGATGGCGCCCCGCACCAAGACCGAGACATATGTCGTGCAGGAAGGCGATGCGATCGGCACCATCGCGCGTGCCTTCGGCGTGGATGTCGGGACAATCCTCTGGAGCAACAACCTCACGGAACGCCAATACATCCGTCCGGGCGATGCCCTGCGCATCCCGCCCGTCTCCGGCGTGCTCGTGACGCTCAAAAAGGGCGACACCATCTCGAAGCTCGCGGTGACCTATGACGCGGATGTGGAGGAAATCCTGGAAACGAACCGCATCACGGACGAGACGACGCTTGCGCTCGGAACGGAGATCGTCATCCCGGGAGGCCGCCCGCCGGCGCCTGTGCAGACCATCGCCTCGATCACGCAACGCGGATCCGAACCCACGGTTCGTTCCGGGTCAATCGTATCCAACACCAAAAAACCGGCGGATGCCGATACGGCCAACCTCCCTTCGACGCGACTCCTCTGGCCGACGAGCGGGCACGTCATCACGCAGTACTATGGATGGCGCCACACGGGACTTGATATCGACGGCGACCTCACGTCCCCGCTCTATGCGGCGTACGACGGCGTCGTGACGACCGCGGGGTGGAACTCGGGTGGATACGGTCTCCAGATTCTCATCCAGCATCCGAACGGGATGACGACGCGCTACGCTCACGCCTCCAAGCTCTTCGTGAAGGTCGGCGATCAGGTCACGCGCGGGGAAGTCATCGCCATGATGGGAAATACAGGACGTTCGACGGGCTCCCATCTCCACTTCGAAGTCTACGTCGGAAGCAAGCGCCAGAACCCGCTGTCCTACATCCGTTGACGGCGGAGGTCCCTCGTCGCAAACGGGCTCCTCGGGACAATCTCCCTTCGGGCGATTGTATTGACGCGCCGGGCGTTTTCGCGTATCGTCCGATGACCTATGACGCCCCCGACCATCACCCGACTCCCGGGCGCGCGCGTCGAACTCACGTTCGTCGTGACGCCTGATGAAGCCCGTCCGTATCTCGAACAGGCCGCCATCGACCTCCAGACGAACAAGCCTATCCAAGGATTCCGTCCGGGCAAGGCCCCCTATGAGGAAGTCGCTAAAGCCTTCGGCGAGATGCGCGTCTACGAGACCGCCCTCGAACGCATCGTGCGTGCACGGTATGTGAAGACCGTGCTCGACGAGGGCATCGAAACCATCGGCTCGCCGGCCATCTCGGTGGGTACGCTCGTCCCGGGGCAGGACATCGCGTTCACCGTGACCGCGCCCATCATGCCGACGGTCCTCACGCTCGCGCCGTATGACGCGCCCATCGTCACACGGACCGTCCGCCCCGTGAAGGACACCGACGTCGACACGGTCCTTGAGGACCTCCGGAAGATGCGACGGCAGGAGGTCGCCGCGGATCATCCCGTGACGAAGGACGGCATGGCCCTCATCAACCTCGAGATGAAAAAGGACAGCGTCCCGCTCGAGGGCGGTTCGACGACGGACTATCGAATCTACATGGAGGAGCCCCACTATATCCCGGGCTTCACCGACCACATCCTCGGCCTGTCGAAGGGGGATGAAAAGACCTTCACGGTCACGTTCCCGAAGGACCACTACCAGAAGCATCTCGCTGGGCAAGAAATCGCATGCTCCATCAAGATCGACGACGTCTTCGACATCGTCCTGCCCACGGTGGATGACGCGTTCGCACAGGGGCTCGGTATGGAGACCGTAGCCAAACTTCATGAGACGCTACGTGAAAACCTCGAGAAGGAATCGCTTCAGAAGGCGGACGAATCGGCGGAAATCGAGCTGCTCGAGAAGATCGTGCGTGGCTCGAAATTCAGCGATGTCCCGGAACTGCTCGTGAACGAGGAGGTGCGCCGAATGTTCCACGAACTCGAGCATGCGGCCGAACATCAGGGTATGAACATGGGCGATTACCTCAGCCAGCTCAAGAAGACGGCGGATGAAATCAAGATGGACATGGTGCCGCATGCCATTGAAAGGGTGCAGACCGCGGTCATGATCAAGGACGTCGCCAAGCGCGAGGCCGTGACGGTCGATGATGCGGATGTCGACGCGGAAATCGATCGCATCCTCTCGGGCGTCAAGGACGTTGAGACGCGCGAACGCGTCTCGTCGCCGGACTACCGCGAGTACGTGACGGCGCAGATGCGCAACCGCAAGACGCTCGACCTGCTCAAATCGAAGGCTATCAAGGACACATAGAGGAAAACGCCCCGCCACACGGGGCGTTTTCGTTTCCGGTGTGTATACTGGCCTCATGCGCTCCACCACCTCTGCCTATGAATCCGTCGGTACGAAGGCCATGCTCGCTGCGGAACAGGTCCTGCTCAAGATGTACGACCGCACGAAGGCGCCTGCTTTCGGCTTCAAGGCACATCGTGAAATCGTGACATCCGCGGACCGTGCGGCGAACCGCGCCATCCTCCCCGTCCTGCGTGCGGGAACCCCCGGATTCGACATCCTGTCGGAGGAGGGGTCACCTCGGACGCGATCGCGCTGGCGATGGATCGTGG
This sequence comes from Patescibacteria group bacterium, assembly GCA_018830865.1. Lineage (GTDB taxonomy): Bacteria > Patescibacteriota > Patescibacteriia > 2-12-FULL-60-25 > 2-12-FULL-60-25 > JAHJRN01. Next base: position 65,639 of record JAHJRN010000019.1, read on the forward strand.
ATCCGCTCGACGGGACGACGAACTACGCGGCACGCATCCCGCTCTGGGGCATCTCCATCGCCCTCGCACATGGCGACGATATCATCCTCGGCCTCATCTCCCTTCCCGCGCTCGGTGAGCGGTATGTAGCTCGTACAGGTCATGGCGCGTGGCGCTCCTTCGTCGATGCACAGGGCAAGACTTCGACACCGAAGCGCCTGCGCGCGGCAAAGACGACGGCGCTCCGCGATGCGCTCGGCCTCGCATGTTTCGGATACGTCGCGGCGAACAAACGTGCGCTGATGTCCATCGAACCGATGCTTGCCTACCGTTCCCGCTCGCTTCGTCATCTCGGAGCTGCGGTCGTTGAGTCGTCATGGGTCGCATCCGGCCGTGCGGACTACTCGATCCTGACCGGTGTCCGGTCATGGGACATCGCCGCCGGCGTGCTGCTCGTGCGTGAAGCCGGCGGAAAGGCGCTGACGCTCAAAGGGAAAGAATGGACACAGAAGGAGAAGCGCATCATCTTCACGGCACCTGGCGTCGAACGCAGCGTCGTCGCCGTCACGCGTCGCGTATGACGCGCCTCGTCGTGCGCGTCGTCCCGAACGCGAAGCGCTCCGAATCCGCCGAGCGACGCGACGGCGCGTGGATCATTCGTCTCGCGGCCCCGCCCGTCGAAGGAAAAGCGAACAAGGAACTCCTCTCGTTTCTTGCGGAGACACTGGATGTCACGCCAAGCGCCATCTACATCGTCAAAGGACATGGCTCGCGCCTGAAGACGCTCGACGTTCCAATGTCGCAACCGGATATCGAGGAAGCGCTCAAGATAAAACCGCCGTCTCCATGACGGCGGTTTGCGTTAGGCGTCCAGACGGACGGCAAGGAACCAATACCCCTCCTCGACTTCGATTTCGTCGATCTGAACGACCTTGAGTCCGCGCGTCGTTCCGTTTCCCCAGAGACAGGGGACGTAGACGCTTTGTCCAATCATCATCCTGGAACCGAGCGCGAGAATCTGCACCCCTCGCTGGATGTCGGGATACTGCCGCGCGAACCCGAGCAGTTCTTCATATCTGCCACTGCGCTGGGCACGCTTACGGAAGCGCTCCAGGATATCCTGCTGGCGCATTGGGCGTCCGAGCACTTCGAGGATACATGGAATCGTCTGGCGATCCTCCATGTAACCGATGATCTGCTCGAACTGCGCGCCTCCGATGACAGCGAACACGTCATCGAACTCCGAGGCGATTTCATCGAATGATGGCTGCCTCTGTAATGGGCAGACAGGAAAGAGCATGCTCACCACTCCTTATTTGCTGGGGTCGCTCGTCGATGCTAGCAAACAACGTGCCAACGCTCAAGGGACCGGGTCAAAACCACCTTTCGTCCATGGATTACACCGCATGATGCGCCATCCCGTCAGGAGAGACCCCTTGAGCAGGCCATGTTTGCCGAGAACGGCGTGACCATATTCTGAACAGGTCGGGTGAAAGCGACAGACCGGGGCACGCAAAACCTTCGACAACGGTCCATGGTCCGGCGATAGGGTGCGCTGATAGAGTCGGATCATCCCCTGACCGAAACGACGGGGAAGTTGATAAACATGCATCATGTTGCCTTCGATGTCCGTGCCTTCCGCTTTTCGGCCATACGCTTTGCGCGTGGGGACATCGATGGTGGTTTGGACAGGGCTTCCGGCACCTTAGACAGCAATCGCTTCACCTCCTCAGTAAGCTCCATATGGGTCGCTCCAAGGGCGTCTGGCTTCAAAATGAAGAGGATGTGGAGATTCTTCGGGGTTTCCGGCAGGACGTGTCGGCAGATAGCGCGAAAACGGCGCTTGATCCTATTCCTGTCGACGGCTCGCTTCCAGATTTTTGTCGAGGTGATGAAAGCGACCCTTGGGCCATCTTCTCCGCTCCGACGGATACGCATGGTGGCATACGGCCCAAAAACCGACCGTCCTTGGGTAGAAAGGTGACCAAAATCACGGGATGTTGTGAGTCGGTGCTGTCGGGGAAGCATGAAATATGAAGAAAAAACTCGATATTATCGAGTTTTTCGAACCGTCAACTTCTTTCGACCCTTTGCACGACGCCGAGAGAGGACCTGTTGTCCATTCTTCGTCGACATTCGGGCGCGGAAGCCGTGAACCTTCAATCGCCGTCGCTTTTTCGGCTGATATGTACGCTTTGGCATGCTGCGACTTCATTAATCAGTAGGACAAAGTATCGCACGTACATCCATTTTTGGCAAGTATCTGGGCTTTTCCCTCCTATATATCCACCTTCTATCCACATGTTTGACATGTACCACACGCACTGTTGATAATTGACGCACTTATGGACTTCACAGAAACGTGGCAAGCGGCGCTCGGAGAGCTGGAGCTCACGCTCTCAAAAGCAAATTTTACGACGTGGTTCAAAAACACGTTCATCTCCTCAACGGAAGATGGAAAGGTCGTCGTCTGCGTCCCAAACACCTTCACGAAGGCCTGGCTCGAGAAAAAATATCACGATGCGGTCGTCCGGGCCCTCCGAAATGTCACGAACAACACGATCCGAGAAGTCTGCTACAAGGTAGAGGTCAAAAATACGACCCTCATTCCGAATTTTCAGAGAGAAGAACCGGCGACGAGCGCAGATTTCCGCGATTCCGCATCGTTCCAGCAGGAGCGGGCGCCCACTTCAGACTCACCAACTGAAACGGGCCTGAACCCGCGTTACACCTTTGAATCCTTCGTCGTAGGAAAAGCGAATGAGATGGCGCACGCGGCAGCTATCGCCGTCGCGACAAAACCCGGAGAAAACTACAATCCGCTATTCATTTACGGGGGTTCCGGCCTCGGAAAAACACATCTTCTGCATGCAATCGGTCGTCATATCAAGGCCACGAACCCGACAAGCCGCATCTTATACGTCACGAGCGAGACGTTCACGAACCAATTCATCCAAGCTATCCGCGGCGGGCAAGGAAAGGACTTTATGGAAGCCTATCGGAACGTCGACGTCCTGCTCGTCGATGACATCCAGTTCATCTCAGGCAAAGAAAGTACGCAGGGCGAATTTTTCCATACGTTCAACGCCCTACATCAAGCAAACAAACAAATCGTCCTCACGTCGGACCGGTCGCCGAAGGATATTCAGGCGCTCGAGAGCCGTCTCATCACACGCTTCGAGTGGGGCATGATTACGGACGTCTCCAGCCCGGACTTCGAGACGCGCGTCGCCATCCTCGAGGCAAAGACGCGGGAAAAGGGAATGACGCTTGGGAATGAGGTGCTCCGGTACATTGCCGGGACCATCCAATCGAACGTCCGTGAGCTAGAGGGCGCCCTGAACAAGATTCTCGCTTACCATCAATTCAAGAACATCGCGCCGACGCTCGAATCGGTCCAGGCACACCTCCAAAGCTACTTGCCGAGCGTCCCGAAACGGACCGTGACGCCGCGTCGTCTCATGGATATCGTCACAGGATACTTTGACATCACGCACGAGGAGCTCCTCGGAAAAAGTCGCGAACAGCGCCTAGCCCATCCACGACAAATCGTGATGTACCTGCTGCGGCATGAAGCAAAATGCTCTTTTCCGGCAATCGGTGAACAGGTGGGTGGACGTGACCACACGACCGCCATGCACGCCTGTACGAAAATCGCGGATCTCCTGAAGAGGGACGATCTCGTGAAGCGAGACTTATCCGTCATCCGTGAAAAACTCTACTCCGCCGGAAACTCGGGATAACCCCTGCCCCCTCGGTGCATATCAAGGGGATCTTTCAACACCGCACCCACCCCACTCCACAGGTCTCCCCATAGAAGTCCCAGTCGCTGTGGAATATAAAACGTCAAAAGGGGCTGTTACGCAGTGTCTCCCGGTCCTTTCCCCACCTTCAACACCCCCTACTGCCCCTTCTATTTCTTTCTTATCTACCTATTCTGAAGAGAGCGGACTATGAAGTTCACATGCACGCAGGAAAACCTGATCCAAGGGCTCACGATGGTGAGTCATGTCACGGGAAAAAACGTGAACCTTCCGATTCTCGGAAATGCACTCCTGAAGACGGAGAACGGAAACCTTAAACTCTCGTCGACGAACCTTGAGATTGCCGTCAGCTGTCTCGTTAGGGGAAAGGTCGATCAGGAGGGCGAATATAGTATCCCGGCAAAATTGTTGATGGACTACGTCTCCCTTCTTCCTTCAGGGAAGGTCGAACTCACGTTGACGGAGGAGGGTCTCGAGATTGGTTCAAACGGGCAAGAGACGATCATCAAAGGGATGCCGGCAAATGAATTTCCTCTCCTACCAAAACTGTCGAAGGGTGAGGGATATAGACTATCGGCTCCAGAGTTGAAACTCGCATTAGGACAGGTGACATTCGCAGCCTCGACATCGGAATCGCGTCCGGAGCTGATGGGTGTGGCGTGCTTTTTCGGAATCGGTGACGGGTCGAAGGAAGCGATCATCGCAGCCACGGATTCCTATCGTCTCGCAGAAAGGAAGATGTCGCTCACAGGAGGCCCGAACCGCGAGTCTCGGACCATCGTGCCGGCTAGATCCATGATCGAGATTTCCCGCATCGTCTCCTCCTACAAAGATGACGTGAGCGAGAATACGGACGTCACATGGACGTTTACGGAGAATCAGCTTGTCGTGACCTTCGGGAATGTCGAATTGGTCACACGGCTCATTGAGGGCACATTTCCACCCTATCAGGACATCATTCCCAAAGAATTCAAGACGGAGGCTGTGGTGCCTCGTTCTGAGCTCCAGAAGGCCGTCCGCGCTGCCAGTCTCTTCTCGCGACAGGGACTCTTCGATGTCCATCTGGCGTTCGATGCGGGTGCGGGGACCTGTTCGGTCGCATCAGCGGACCAAGGGACCGGCAAGACCAAGACCGATGTGAAGGGGAACGTGACCGGCGCCGCCAACAAGGCCACGCTGAACTATCGATATGTAATGGACGGCCTCTCGGCCATGCAGACAGAGAATGTACGCATCGTCCTTATCGACGACAATAATCCGATTCTCCTCCTTCCGGAATCGGCTGGTGAGGCCTATCGTTATCTCGTCATGCCGATTCGGCAATGAGAAGAAACGAAGACCCCGCTCATCGAGGCGGGGTCTTTTTTATCTTTCCGTTCGGCAACGTTTCTACCGGGACTGTCGCGAGAGGGTCGTTGCCCGACGAGGCTCCGTCGGACGCGATGCGGACCGTGATGCGACCGCCCGTGCTGGTCGAATCGTCGTGATAGGTAATAACCGTGAAGAGGTAGTAGGTTCCGGCGGACGGCACCTGGTCCCACCGGACCGTCATGCTGATGCCTTGCGGGAGGAGTTCTGACGCGAGGAGGCGTGTGTCCCCGGTCTGCGCCTCCTGGAGGAAGACATCGACCTTTTTCACCCTCGTGATGTCGTTCGCGGTCATGGCGATCGTGACCGGGAAGTCCGCTGAGGTGAGCTGTTCGTTGTCGCCGGGCGAGGTGATGAACACGCTCATGGGCGCGGCCTCGGCCGTGAGGTTGATGGAGACCGTCGCGGTACCGCGGTTACCGACGTCGTCAGTCGCCGTCACCGTCAGGTCGTGATACCCGATACCGATGGTGTTCGGGACATGGACCTGGAAGGTCGTCGCACCCTCGATGGCAGAACCGATCGCGACCCCCTCCATCGTCGCGTCGATGCGTGTGATGCGGCGCGACGCCGACACGTACGCCGTAATCCAGGCGTCGCGCGACGACCAAGTCGCGTTCGGCTCCGGGGACGAGATGGAAACGGTAGGCTGCATGCCGGGCAGGTGCAGATCATCATCTTCGGTCGGCGGCGTCGATGTCGTGTTCCATTCCGATTTCTCCGCCCAAGCGAGCACTGCGTTTTCCCAGTTCCAGAACTGGGGATCGTCCTGAGGTGACGACGGAGCCGGCCCGCGAGGGTCGTCCTTGTCGATGTACCACAGCTCGCAATGGGCTTCGTGATAGGTTCGTTCCTCGACGAGGTCGGCTGGCGTGAACTCGGTCGCGCGTTTGCCTGAGATCGTGTCGATCTTGATCGTCACCTCCTGGGACCTCCCAAGCAGGATGGGCTTCGTCGTGTCCGGCGGCTTCGGTTTCGGGAAGGCGTCGACAGACGTCCCTTCCAACGCACGCTTCATGAATGCCTGCCAAATAGGTGCTGCGATGACGGAGCCGTCCGCACCGCGGCTCATCTCCGTGTTGTCGTTGTTGCCGACCCAAACGCCAGCCGCGAGCGACGGGACATATCCCACGGTCCACGCGTCGTGGAAGTTATTCGTCGTCCCGGTCTTGGCCGCAACCGGCCGACCAGGGAGCGTGAGATTGTTGTTCGTGCCGAAGACGTACGCGCGCGCATTGTTGTCCGAGAGGACGTCGGACAGCGTCAGTGCGACGTCACGGTCGACAATACGTGTGCCGTCCGAGGACTTCCATTCCTCCAGTACCGTCCCCTTCGAATCCTCTACCTTCAAAATGGCCGTCGTCGGTACCTGCACACCCTCGTTCGCGAACGTCGCAAACGCATTCACATGGTCGAGGAGCAGGACTTCTCCGCCGCCGAGGACGAGTGAGAGGCCGAAGCGACTTCGGTCGCCGAACGTGCTGTAGCCGAGCTGTTCCGCGAAATCGAGGACGCGACCGACGCCAACGAGGTAGAGCATTTTCACGGCCGGGATGTTCAACGATCCCTGGAGCGCCATGCGCACGGAAATCGGTCCATGTTCGCCGAAGTCGTAGTTCTTCGGCTCGTAGTCCTTGATATCGGTCTTGAATTTCGTGTTCACGTCCCAGAGGGTCATGTTTGGCGTGTAGCCCTTGAGGAACCCCGCGGCATAGACGATGGGCTTGAAGGAGGAGCCGGGCTGGCGCGGTCGGAGCGCGACGTTGACCTGCCCGTCATTCTCCTGGTCGAAGAAATCCTTGGAACCGACCATGGTGAGGATCTGACCCGTCTTGGGATCGATGGCGACGAGCGCACTGTTCGAGAATCCGTACTTCCCTCCCCGCGTCTCCACGCCCGCAAGCACCTCCTCTTCACCGATTTGTTGCATGTCCCAATCGATGCTCGTGGTGACGCGCAGGCCTCCCTGCTCCACGATGCGCTGGCCGTATGTTTCGACGAGGAGCGAGCGCACGTACGTCACGAAGTGCGGCGCCTTGATCTCACCCATCTTTTTCGGGAGGAGCTTGACGAGCGTGTCGACACCCTTCACCTCCTCGGCCTGTTCCTTCGTGACGTAGCCCTGGTCCGCCATAAGGTTCAGGATGAGATGCTGACGTGTCACGAGCTTATCGCGGTTGTCGCCGCGGATGCCGGTGCCGTATGGAGAATAGAAATCCGGGGCCTGCGGGATGGCGGCGAGGAACGCGGCCTCATCGAGCGTCAGGTCCTTCGCGGGTTTGCCGAAGTAGCTCTGCGCCGCAGATTCGACACCATAGAGGGTTGAGCCGTACGGAATCTCGTTCAAATACATCTGGAGGATTTGGTCCTTGGTATAGAGCCGCTCGATTTGCAGGGCGAGGACGAGTTCCTTGACCTTGCGCGTGATGGAGCGCTCGTTCGTGAGGATGCCGTTCTTCACGAACTGCTGCGTCAGCGTCGACGTGCCTTGGACACGTTGCGACTTGAGGACACTCATGATGAACGCACGGAAGATGCCGCGCCAATACACGCCGTGGTGGCTGTAGAAATCCTTGTCCTCGACCGCGATGGTCGCGTGCTTCATCACGTCGGGGATTTCCTCGATCTTCACGAGGGTCCGTTTCTCGTCGCCGTGGATCTCGTAGAGCAGGACCGCGCCCGTCCGGTCGTAGATCTTGGTGGATTGGGGGACGTTCCGCTCCAGTAGTGCATTCGGATCCGGGAGGTCGCGGCTGAACCAGGCGAAGGCCACGGTGATGCCGAGGATTCCGAGCAGCGTGAGTCCAGCCCCAAGAGCACCAACCCACAAGAGGACGGTCTTGACCTGTTTTTTCCGGCGGGTTTTCATTGTCCTGTTCGGTTGGTTCGGGGTGAACTTGCCCGTCGGGATGAGGTGTCGGATCGGCATACGGAGGGGGTTTGAAAAAGTGGCTAACCAGAGCCAAAAAGTATGGTATATCTCTTGACAAAATAGGGCAAATGTGATATGGTCCGCCGTCAGGATTGAGGACCGACCCCCTTAAACGGGTCACCTCGAACTCCTGAACACCAACCCTATGATGATACTTCGTAATACGTCTCTCATCACGCCCGCCGTTCGCATGGCGCTCGCGGTGCTTACGGCCGCTGTCGCGTTGTCGTCCATCAATGTGCAGGCGGCAGGCGCCTCCATGCTCCTCCCGGAGTTCCCGATTGAGATAACGGCATCGGCGGTCGCCAATGACACGCCCGCATCGGCAGAATCGGTCGTCCCGAAGGAGGAACAGGAAACCGCTCCGGCGAAGGCTGTCGAAACGAAGCCGGCTAAGCGTGTCTGGAATACGATCAACGCGCCGGACCTCGAGACGCAGGCTGAGCATTCCGACGAGCCGGCGGCCCGGACCATCTCGGTCCCCGTCTCGGCGTACACGTCTGTGGTCGAGGAGTGTGACTCCACGCCGTTCACCACGGCGGATGGATCGCAGGTGCGGGACGGCATCGTGGCCGCGAACTTCCTTAAGTTCGGCACGCGCTTCCGCATCCCGGATGTCTACGGCGACAAGGTATTCGAGGTCCATGACCGCATGAACGCCCGCTATCAGTATAAGATCGACATCTGGATGCTCACCAAGGCCGAGGCACGTGCCTGGGGCGTCCGTACCGTGAAGGTCGAAATCCTTCCGTAAGGACATCGAGACATGAGACAGTCCCCGCCGTCGGCGGGGACTTTCGGTTCATGCGGCGTCTCGACAAATGCGATGGCCGTTGCTACCATCGCGGCGCATGGCGTGGTGGCCAAGTGGTAAGGCGAGGGTCTGCAAAACCCTTATTCGCGGGTTCGATTCCCGCCCACGCCTCCATCCCTCATCGCCCGAACGTGGTTCGGGCCAGGGGGGATCGACATGAAGGTCTTCGCGCATCGCGGGCTGCACAGTAGGCATCTGGGCGAAAACACGCTTGCGGCTTTTGCGTGCGCCATCGAAGCTGGCGCACAGGGCATCGAGTTCGACGTGCGCGTGTCGCGCGATGGCGTCCCGATTGCCATCCATGACGAGAACCTGTCGCGCGTGGCTGGGGACGCGCGACGCGTTCGGGACCTGATGGCACGCGATCTCCAATCGGTGGTGCTACGCGGCGAGGGAAACATTCCGACCCTGAACGACATCACAGCGGCCGTGCCGCCGCATATCGAGTTGGACATTGAGATTAAAGACCGCGATGTCATCGAGCCCCTGATCACGAAGCTCTCGACAAGCGCCAAACTGCGCGGACGCTCCATCGTTTCCTCATTCGTCCTCGACGACCTGCTCGCGGTTCGGGAAGGATGCCCGGATGTCCGCACCATCCTTCTGAACCGTTCCTGGCCCCTCCCGACGAAACGCAGGTCATACTGGCCGCGACTGCAGGAGCATGGACTCTGGGGACTCGGATTTCGGTCGACTATCCTCACGAGACCGCGCGTACGCATGTTGCAGGAACAGGGGTGCGTTGTCGCCTCATGGGACGATCAACCGTTGAAAAGCCGTCCGGAACGGATGGAGGCGCTCGGCGTGGATATCGCCATCATCTACCGCGTAGAGCGCGGCTCTTGACGGTTTGGATAGGGCTGGTATACTGCCGGCTCATTCGTCCTTTTCTCAACTTTCTTCAGGGAAAACAACCGTCAGTAGAGGAGAGCATCCGTGCAGAAGAAGAACGATATCAAGCAGGCCCAGAAGAACGACACCGTCATCGCGATTGAGGTGACGTACATGTCGCCGGAAGACGTCATGGGGTTCATCCAGACGAATGGCGTTACCGCCCAAAGCCTTGCCCAGATCGTGTTCGATGCCATGACGGACACCGTCGGCATCGGTGTCGTGAGTACAGACGGGCTCGATATCTGGACCAAGAATCGGCTCAGTATCGGGAATAGGTTCGACGGGTATTTCACGAATCTCATCCGTCCAGACAGGGAGTTCATCTTCGTGGAAGCGACGCCCGGAACAGCGGCCTTCAAGGGTCTCGACCAGACCGTGAAGGGCATCGCGACCGTCCCGGACATCAAGACGAAGTTGCCGGCCGTGGACCTGTATACAGGATCCTTCACAGACGCCCGACTGGACCAGCACGCGTACTTGCCCAACGGCAAGCACATCATCATGAACCCGACTGGCCGCAAAGGCATCGAGAACGTGCGGTACATCCAGAAGACGAACGACTTGATTGGAACCGTCTACGACACGAGGGGCGTGTGCCAAGGCATCGCGATCATTCCGTTCGGCGTCGTGCTCAAGAACCCGACCATCGTCCTCAATCCCGAGGCATGGACCATTATCATGACGATTCCGGAGGGACGCGAGATCCGCTCCTTTGGCCGGCCTCGTGTCGGGAGGGACAGAAAGATCCAGTTGGTCGCGAACTTCAAGGGCGGGTACGAGCGCCTCTTGACCATCGTGAAGGACAAATACCTCCAGGCATCCTGCACTTGGGGCACGGAAGCCAGGACGGACCGGTTCTTCGCGGGTGTCCTGAATGGCCTCGACAACATCGTCTGGTCCACCATGCCCAACGACCTGGGCGTCGAGATCGTGTTCGAGACCTACCAGATGACGGATGAGATCGGTAAGGCCTATCTCGCCTAGCTCCTGAAGAAGCCACCTCGCCTCGGCAGGGCCCGCGACATGTCGCGTCGGTCCGCCGAGGTTTTTTGTTTGGCCGGCCCATGCTACCTTGGTGCCATGCCGACAAAGAACGATGCGCGGGAGGAGACCGCGCTCCTCATCGATGCCAACGCCCTCATCCATCGGGCGTGGCATGCGTTGCCGCCCCTCACCGCGCCGGACGGCCGGCTCGTGAACGCGGCGTACGGATTCGCGTCGGTGCTCCTGAAGGTCCTCGCGACCGAACGACCGACCTATCTTGGCGTCTGCTGGGACACGCCGGAGCCGACATACCGTCATGAGGCGAAACCGGAATACAAGGCGCAACGCGAAGAACAGCCGGACGAATTCTACGAACAGATTCCGCTCGTGAAGGAAATCGTGAGGGCTTTCGGCGGCACCAACGTGGAACTGCCCGGGTATGAGGCGGACGACCTGCTCGCGACCTGCGCGACACGGCTCGCAAAGGCCGAAACGAAGGTCACGTTGCTGACGAGCGACAAGGACGCGTGGCAAATGATTGGCCCGGACGTCCGCGTGGTCGCCTTCAAGAAGGGTGTGAGCGAGACTGTGACGTATGACGAGGCGATGCTCAAGGAAGTGACGGGCCTCACACCATCGCAAATCGTGGATTACAAGGCTCTGCGCGGCGATCCGTCGGACAATCTCTCCGGCGTGCCGGGTGTCGGCGACAAGACGGCCACGGATCTCCTCGTCAGGTTTGGCGATCTCGACGGCGTCTTCACGGCCGCGCATGACGACGCGAGCAGCCTCTCGACATCCGTCCGTCGGAAGCTCCTGGAGGGCGAGGAAGAGGCGCGCTCGACGTATCCCATCGTCCGCCTCGACACGGATGCGCCCATGACGGAGTCGATGGAAGACCTGCGACGGCGCGTCGTGGACGAAGACGTACTCACGGCGACGTTCCTTTCTCTTGGATTCAAGACATTGCTCGGACGAGCGTTAGGCTCGAAGCCGGACACGAGCACAAAATCTGTCGTTACGGCTTCGAAAACGAAGGCTCCGGCGAAGGGGCGTACGGTGAAGCATCTCCTGTTCCCGACGGACAATGAGATCCTCTCGACCCTCGACGAGGCTGCAAGCGAGAAGCGTCTCATCCTCCGGACTTTCGCGGATCCACGCGCGTCGCTGTTCCGTGAATCCCCCGCCCTCGCGCTCGGCATGGAGCGCGTCTCCCTCCTGCTGACGGAGCGTCACATGAAGGCCGCAAAGGTGAAGAAGAAATTGAAGGATCTCCTCAAGGACGCGTCCGTCAAGAAGGTCGGGCATGGGCTGAAGAACGTATGGCACTGGGCGCATCGCGCAGGATTCGACCTTGATGGCATCGCATTCGATACCGAAATCGCTTCCTATCTCGTCGAAGGCGGTGAAGGCGACCACGACCTTACGTCCCTCGCGCTGGCGATGCTCGAGACGGCCCTTTCGGAAGCTGACGACAGGCCGCTTCAGGAGATCGACGCCATCCGCGGTTGCGAAGCTGCCCTGAAGGATTCGCTCGAGACGCAGGGGCTCGGTCCAGTGTTCCGGGATATCGAGATGCCGCTTATTCCCATCCTCGCGGCCATGGAAGACGCGGGCATCCTCATCGATCGCACGCGCCTCTCGAAGCTGTCCAAGGAGTTCCGCAAGGAAAAGACGCGGCTCGAACAGGAGATGGAGGTGCTTGCCGGCGAACCGTTCAATGCGGGTTCGCCACAGCAATTGGCGCACATCCTGTTCGACGTGCTGAAGATTCCCGCGAAGGGCATCAAACGCGGCAAGACCGGCATCTCGACCGCCGCCTCCGAGCTGGAGAAGTTGGAGGGAAGTCATCCCATCATCGCGAAGATTTCCGAGTATCGCGAGGTCGCGAAACTGTTGTCGACATACGTCGATGCGCTTCCCGCCCTCGCGGACACGGAGAGTCGTATCCACACGACGTATAATCAGACGGTTACGGCGACAGGACGCCTCTCGAGCTCCAGCCCGAATCTCCAGAACATCCCTATCAGGACCGGGCTTGGGCGCAGTATCCGGCAGGCGTTCGTGGCGCAGAAGGGGTACGTTCTCCTTTCGTGTGACTATTCGCAGATCGAGCTTCGTATCGTCGCCGCTCTCGCGAAGGACGAGCGGATGACAGAGGCGTTCCTCGCGAAGCAGGATATCCATACGGCGACCGCCGCAGCTATCTGGGGCGTCCCGCTCGAAAACGTCACATCGGACCAGCGACGTGCCGCGAAGGCCGTCAATTTCGGGGTCATCTACGGACAGGGGCCGATGGGGCTTTCGCGGTCGGCGGGCATACCGTTCGAAGAGGCGAAACGGTTCATTGATGAGTACTTTCTTGTCTATTCGGGCATCAGGCGCTATCTCGACGCTACGAAACAGACGGCCCGTGAACGGGGGTATGTCGAGACGCTGTTCGGGCGTCGTCGGACGTTGGCGGACATCGTCTCTCCCCTTCCCCAGATACGGGCGGCCGCGGAACGAATGGCCATCAACATGCCGGTGCAGGGCACGGCCGCGGATATCATGAAGATGGCGATGATTCGCGTCGCGGACAGCCTACCCACCATCTCGGAATCCTCTTGCATGCTGCTGCAGGTCCACGACGAACTCGTGTTTGAAGTCCCCCGTGGCGATGTCGATCGAGTCGCATCATCTGTCATGGATATCATGGAGCATGTCGCGTCCATCGGCGTGCCGCTGGCTGTCGATGCCAAGGTCGGTTCGGATTGGGGCGAGATGACGCTTCCGCTTTCTCCGACCAGGCGGTAGTGTGCCGTCATGATCGTCATCTGCAGCGGTCCGGACACGTTCCGGGCCCGTGAGAGGATGCGTGGGCTGGTCGAGGCGTTCCGCACGAAGCATGATGCGGAGGGGTTTTCGATGGAGACGATTGATGGACGGCAGGGGCTGTCCCCTCTCCTCGCTAGGCTCAGTTCCGCATCCTTGTTCACGAGGAAGAAGCTCGTGCGCGCGGACGGGTGCCTGACGAAGATGAAGATCGCGGATGTACGTATCCTCGCGGCTAAGCTCAAAACTGATGGCGACGCGACCATCCTGTGCACCCTGGAAGACGATTCGCCGGATGCCAAGGCGCTTGTAGCGCTTAAGGAGGCGCCATGCCATCTGTATCCGTTTCCGGTCATGAGCGGCAGGGAGTTCCGGTCATGGGTCCGGAAACGGGCAGAGGCCGAAGGGGTCACAAGGGACGTGGCTGATGCTATCGCGACATCTGCAGCTGGCGACTCGTGGATCGCCGTGAATGAAATCGCAAAAGCTTCGGCATATCCGACCTTCGTCGCAGTGAACGCACCAACAAGTTACAGTTCGTCCTTCGACGTCGTCGATGCCTATCTTCGTGAAAGCCCTTCGTGGAGGTCTACGTTTGCGGATGCGCTCACGGATGCCTCAATTCCGCTTGTCGTATCCCAATCGCGGTCACAGGCTCGCGTCGCTGATAGCGCGACAGAAGGGATGAATCCATATGTCATCAGGAAGATGCAGGGGATCAGATGTCTGAATCCAGCGATGAAACTCGAGCGAGCGCTTCAGACTCTTGTTCTCGGCAGATCAGGCTATTTGTCAGGGGAAGAATGGCAAAATACACTATAGGATAGCAAAACACCCCTGACGAGGGGTGTTTATGTATTATGCGATGGCGTTGACGCGCTTCGTCAGCGTCGATTTCATCCGTCGTGCCTTATTCGTTGAGATGACACGTCGTTTTGAAGCCTTGTCCACAGCCTGTTGAAAACTCTGCACCGTACCCTCAGCCTCTACTTTCTTGCTTTCTTTAGCTAATTCGAGCCCCTTCTTGTATAGAGACTTGACATTCGTCTTGATTCGGGTATTTGCTTTCGCTCGGACCAAGCTCTTTCGAAGATCCTTCTTTGCTGATGGCTTATTTGGCATACATTCGTTGGAATCAGTGTCAGCATCATAGTCGTGATATGCTTGACCGTCAAGGACGCCAGTTGACGGTCCGAAGATGTGCGCTTATGATAGCGTAGCTCAAAATTGAGCTGAATAAGGCTAGTTACAATGTTTTACGACGCTTAAGCCCCCATAGTTCAAGTGGAAGAACGAGGGACTCCTAAGCCTTAGATGCCTGGTTCGACTCCAGCTGGGGGCACCATCACTCGAAAGAGTGTTTCACGTGAAACGTTTTCAATTCATGGGCCGGTAGCTCAGTTGGTAGAGCGCTGCATTCGCATTGCAGAGGTCAAGGGTTCGACTCCCTTCCGGTCCACCAAAAAATCCTCATGGAGTTGAGGGTTTTTTGTTGTGTAGAATGTTTCACGTGAAACATTTGTAAAAAATCAGTAAGACGCACAGCTGTGACGGACGGGGCTCGATGCGTTTGACTTTGTGTCCGAGTCAGAAGATCAATGTCAGGAAGACGGAAGAAAGTTTTACACGCTTATGATCAGTAGAGTGTCTGACTCTTCAGAATACGGTTGGTCTGAATGCTACTAATCATGAATACGAACGCTTATCATTCCAGTCCACAGTGCTTGATGCACAAAATTTTTCAGATATGTCTTTGGACTAGATCAAGAGGGCGATCTAGTCTCTCATAAACAAGTTTACACCCCCTTACCGCACCTATGTCGATTCTCCTGTCAACGACGTATTGTTTTGTATTTCGATTGAGCGACATTCAAAGTCCCCGAAGAATTCTAAGTTCTTAAGCACAGTGGTTCATTCTGCATAAAGGTTGCAGAGCAATGATTCGATAGGGATTAATGTTTCACGTGAAACATTAGGTAGTTATTTTACGAAACAAAATAATTACTTTAGTACAGCGTAATTTGTCGAATGTTGACTAGATTTTGGTATGGTTGGCTTATGACGATGTGATACAATCTTTTCATGGTGAGAGCTGTACGAATATTCTTCGGCATCTGCGTGGCGCTTTGCCTCGTAGCTGGTTCGGTTTCTCATGCGATGACAAGTACGAACTACAGCGTGTTGTGGGATTCCATCAATAGCGGAGGAAATGATTCGAGCACGTCTACGAATTTCTTGCTTCGTGACACGGTTGGTGAGCAGGCGGTCGGTCTTTCGACGAGCACGAACTATTCGATTCGCGCCGGCTATCGGCAAGGTGATACTGATATGACCATCGCGTCGTTCTCCATCGGAACCCAAGTCAATTCGTCAGAAACGACCTTCACAGCCTTCAGTCAAGTCGGAAAGACCGTAACCGTTGCATCGCAAGCACAGTTTTCCACAGGGACGTTTATCGGGGTGGTTGAGAACAAGGGGCTTACGCAGTTGGTCGCAATCGGGAAAATCCTCTCTATGGCCGGGAATGTTCTGACCGTGGATGGATGGGAAGGGGTGCCCGGATCCCTGTCGGCAACACCTTCTGGAGGCGATGATTTTGTGTACCGTATTGACGGATATGCTGCAGAATTCGGTGTTTTAACGTCATCTATCGGTGTCACCTCCCTGACACATACGAGCGTTTCGACGAATCTAGAAAATGGCTATACGGTCTCTGTGCAGAGCGACGGAGATTTGCGGTATGGTGTCGGAGCTTCCATCGCGAACGTGTCGGATGGGTCGGTCTCCCTCGGTTCAGAGGAGTATGGCGCGCGCGTATATGGTACAATGGCGACCAGCACTGGGAGCGACCTCGCCTTCTCGACGACGACCCGTCCGGTTCAGGAGAGTACGACCTTTGCGGATGATGAGCGCATCGGTCTGATTTACAAGGTCACCATCACGTCGGATACGCCCGCAGGGGATTACGCACAGTCAGTCTATTACACCTTTACGCCGAACCTTTGATTCGAAGCACGACACGATTCCGTATCATGAGATGCGAGACCGTGTCGTCCCTCGAAGGCCAGCGAAATCTCCTGGTGTTCGTGAGATGATGTGCGCTCATTCATTATAGGAAAACAGGCTGATGTTTCTTCCGCCATGAGGGGTGAAGACATGAGTTTGCAGGGACCGGACGCCCGGTACCTTTTCCACAAGTCCAGCCGACAAGTGGCTGCCCGTATGAAAAATTTTCTTAAGAGGTTTGCGACCATTGCCGCGTTCATCGCGACCATGGCGACGCTCACGCCCGCGACAGCAGGAGGTGTTGCGATTACGTTGACGCCAAGCTCAAGCTCGACGTCGCCGCAAGACGTCACGATCGCTTGGACCTCCACGGCGCAGTACGCGACTGGGACGACCATCACAGTCACGACAGATCCTGCATTCACGTCCATCAGGGACAACTGTTCAGGCACGGTCGATATCGACTTGAACGACGACGCGACCGCTGATGGATCCATCACGGCAACGACGACGAATTCCGCGACGTTCACGGTGACGACCTCGACCGGTGCCGACCAGACCATGAGCCTCTGTCTGCAATTCGCGTTCGGTGCGACCGCAAGGAACTATTCCGTGACGATTATCTCATCGAATCCGGTCGACTTCGGTTCAGCGTTGCTGTACGCAAATGGTGGGAATCAGGTGACGGTCTCTGCGACGGTCCCGGCGACGCTTTCATTCGCCATCCGCGATGCAGGCGATACGACCGATACGAACACCTGCGCTCTCGGGTCGTTAGGCCTCAGTTCGACATCCACATGCGCCTATCGACTCCGGATCGCGACGAACGCGTCGAACGGATTCCAGGCGAGCATTCAGGCGAATCAGGTTCTCGGGACAGGGAGCGCCACGATGACGAACGTGGTGAACGATGGAGCCCAACCGGTCGCTGGAACGGAACGATACGGCATTGCGCGCGTACAGGCGGCGACCGAGGGTGGACGTAATACGACGACCCTTGCCTTCACGGAACCTATCGTGGAGAATAACCCTGCGCTGTTCACGTTCGGAACGGATCCGTCGCCAGTCCCGACGTCCACCTCGCAGAGCTTCATCAGCTATAATGCCGCGTTCCAGACGGGTGGGGCGGCGTCCGTCACGACGACATCCTTTGTGGAGCATGCGGCATCCATCAGTGCCGGTACCTCGGCTGGATATTACTCGCAGGTCGTGACGTATACGGTGACCGGCTCCTACTAGCATAGGTTTTGCCCCGTGGCCCCGAAGCGGTCGGGTCCATGGATGTGGGACGTATCATTTGACGACATGCATCTCGAACGCGTACGGGCATCGATAGCGATTCTAATAGGAGTCTTCGGGCTCCTGTTCGTCTTGGCGCGGCCCGCTTCAGCGTTCACGGTCTCGCCGATCATCATCGACCTGGACATCGATTCGGGGAAGGCGGCGCAAGGCGCGCTGCGCATCTCGAACGACGCGGAACAGACACAGACGTATTTCGTCAGCGTGCAGAAGTTCGTCGCGCAGGGCGAGGAGGGTCAGCAGGAGTTTCTCCCCGAGGAAGACAGGAGCGGGCTCTCGTCGTGGATCACGCCGCAGGCACGTGCCGTGACGCTCGGTCCGAAGGAGACGATGGACTTCACGTATGTGGTGAATGTCCCGGAGCGTGCGGAACCCGGAGGTCATTATGCAGCGGTTTTTTTCTCGACGCGTCCGGACGTACAGGAGGATTCCTCATCCGTCGGGATGGGTGCGAAAACCGGCATCCTCTTTCTTCTCAAGGTCCCCGGTGACATCAAAGAAGATGCGCGCGTCGAGAGCTTCCGCGTGAGCGGCGGGTCTCGTATCGATCGACTGCCTGCGTATTTCGAACTCCGCATCAGGAATTTGGGGAACGTGCATTTCCGTCCGGAAGGGACCATCGTGATCAAGAACATCTTCGGGAGCGTAGCGGCGCGAGTCCCGGTCAATCCTCGGAGATCGGCTGTCCTTCCGAACAGCATCCGTCGCGTGGAGACCGCATGGGCGAAGACGTTCGATGAGGTCGAAGGCGAGGGGTTCATCACCGGCGTCAAGAACGAATGGCGCAACTTCGCGATTGGCCGCTATACGGCGGATCTCGAGGCGATCTACGGTTCAGGGAAACAGACATTACGTGGTGACGTGACGTTCTGGGTGTTTCCGTGGCGCTTGACGGTCATCGCCGTCTCCATCCTCCTTCTGCTGATCGTCCTCTTTAAGCTCTATAATCGGATGGTTATCCGTGCTGCACTCAAGCAGATGCGGTCAAAGAAGATGTGATCGTGTCGACAGGAAGCCTTTCGAGGAAATTCCGGATGGTGGTCGCGGCATGCATCGCCGCGTCTTTTGTGTCGCTCGTGTCGGGAGCGCTGCCCAGCATAGCCGCACGAGCGACGCCGGGGACCTATGCCGTGACGCGTCATCAGATCTCCGTCCCCGTCGATCATGAGATGCGGTTCAAGACCCCGACAGGCGTGGATGCGTCGAGCGACACGATCGTCTTGACGTACTATACGAATTTCGACCTGACCGGCATCGGCATCGGCGACATCGATCTGTTTCATGGCCCTTCGACAGGACTTGAGGTCTCGGAGACGCTCGCGGCGTCACCGTCCGCGGGCGTCTGGGGCGTGACGACCTCGACGGCCAGCATCACGTTCACGGCGCCGACGGATTCCGCGGCAGGCGAGATCGCCGTGAATGATTTTGTCGTGATACGCATCGGGACGAACGCTTCCGGAGGCATCGGACGCATCGCGAACCCCTCAACGATCCAGAACGCGCAGATTCTCCTTGCCGGGACGTTCGGGGACACGATTGTCGTGAGCGTCCCCATCATCTCGAACGACAGCGTGACGGTGACGGCGACGGTCGAAGCGACATCGACGGAACCGCCGCCCGGGGGCGGGGGGGGACCGGGCGACGTCATCGCGCCGACCATCTCGAATATTCAGGTCATCAACATCACGACGAGCACGGCGACCGTCACGTGGGACACGAACGAACTCGCGTCGTCCGAAGTCGCCTACGGCCTGACGATGGCGTACGGGAGCGGAACAGCCATCGTTCCAGGGCTCGTCGCCGGGCACTCCGTGACGCTGACAGGATTGACGCCGGGCACGCAGTACCACTTCCAGATCCTTTCCCGCGACGGGTCCGGGAACCTGGCGACATCCGCCGACGCGACGTTCACGACGCTCGGGGTCGTCGTCCTTCCCGTCATTTCGAACGTGCAGGTCGTCAACATCACGGATACTACCGCGCTCGTGACTTGGAGTACGAACGTCCTCACGAATTCGAAGGTGAATTACGGGAAAACGATTCTCTATGGCTCCTCGGTGACGGATCCAGGATTCGTGACTTCACATTCGTTGCCTCTGTCAGGCCTTTCACCATCGACGACGTATAATTTTTCCGTCACGTCCGTGGATCAGCTCTCGAACAGCGTCTCGTCCTTGAATGCCACGTTCAAGACGCTGAAGGACCAGACGCCGCCCGCCAACGTCATGTCGTTCACGGCCGTCGGTGGCGTCATGATCGTCACGCTCACATGGACCCTTCCGTCTGATCCCGATCTTGCGGGGGTCCGTATCATGCGCAAGCAGGGGACATACCCGACCGGTCCGATGGACGGCAATCTTATCTTCAGCGGCATGGCGACATCGACCGTCGATATCGCGGTCGTCGCAGGAACGACGTACTACTATGCCGCGTTCGCGTACGATACGGCAGAAAACTACGCTTCAGGCGCGTTGGCCCAGGCGACGCCGACAGCGCCACCTCCCACGCCAGAGAATACGGCAGCCGCCTGCTCCAATGGCGTCGATGACGACAAGGACGGCCTGATCGATTGCCTGGATTTGGATTGCAAAACGTTGCCGATTTGTGCACCGCCGCCCGTCATCACGCCAGAGAATACGGCAGCCGCCTGCTCCAATGGCGTCGATGACGACAAGGACGGCCTGATCGATTGCCTGGATTTGGATTGCAAATCCCTTCCTGTATGTGCGCCTGCTCCTCCACCACCGGTCGAACCTCCTCCGGTCGAACCCGGAACATCGCCCGAGGTCCCCATCGTGCCTCCAGAACCGGAACCGACACCAAGCGGCGAGGTTATCACGATTTCCCCGGTTTTCTACGGCGCGAACGGCTCGGTCCAACTCGTCCCAAATCCGAGCGGCGTCTTCGGCGCCATCGGCGGGAGCACGGTGCTGGTCGTCGTTCCGCTTTCCGGCCTTGGGGTCAGTCCTGATCGGGCGTATTTCTCGGTAGGGACGCAGGGATATAACCTCGTACTGAATGCGGATGGGACAGCGTATACGGGGTCGTTCACGGCACCGGGCAGTGGCAGTCAGCCCATCGTCGTCGCCATGGACTTCCAGGGCGGGGGTAGCGCAGTTTCTTTATACACGGTCGTGGCGCAGGGCGGCGGTCAGGTCGTGGAGGAAGGGCTTCTCGGCGCGACGGTCCAGGGCATCGAAGGCGCGACCGTGACGCTGTTCGTGCAAGAGGGTGGAGTGTGGGTCCCGTGGAACGGTGCGCCGTATGGCCAAGCGAATCCGAAGGCGACTGGCGTGAACGGATGGTTTGCATTCCAGGTCCCGAACGGCAGGTACTACGCGGAAGTCGAGAAGATTGGATTTACGAAGGCTGTTTCAGCTCCAATCATGGTCACGCTGAACGTCTACGGCGATCGCATCGGCCTCATCAAGCTTCCTGTGACGCCGTTCGCCGGAGTTTCGGATACGCAACCGTTGATAGAAAACGTCACGCAGGTCGCCGAGAACATTGTCGAGCAAAGTATATATGCCGTAACCGTCGCCCGCATGTTCATCCAGCAGCCCGAGATCCAGGAAGTCGTGAAGAATACCGTTTCTCCCGCCCTTATCGGCGTCTCGCTCATCAACGTCGCATCAGCGCTCCCGCTGTTTAATGCCGTTGCTTACGCTCAATATCTCTTCACACAGCCTATCCTTCTTCTTGCGCGGAGAAAGAAGAAGAAGTGGGGTATCGTCTATAACTCGTTGACGAAACAGCCGGTCGAACTCGCCATCGTGCGCCTGCGCGATGCCAAGACCCAGTTGATCATTCAGACGAAGGTCACGGATAAGTTCGGAAGATACTCATTTATCGTGAAGCTCGGGGTCTATGTCATCGAGGTCGTGAAGCCGGGATACGTCTTCCCGTCACAACATATGAAGGATAAGACGGAAGATGTGGACTATATCGACCTGTATCACGGGACAAAACTTCTCGTGGACGTGAAGAACACCGTCATCGCACAGAACATCCCTGTCGATCCGGTCGTCGCGACAGAGACGCCAAAGCGTATCCTTTGGAAGAAGCTCCTCCGTTCGATTCAGCACAACCTTTCCCTCGTGACGATCATCGTCGCGATGGTTGCCCTTGTCATCAAACCAGGACTGCAAATCGCCATCATCCTATTGTTTCAGGTCGTGTTTTATCTCCTTTTCCGTCGGCTCGCGACGTCGATTCACGCACGAGATTGGGGCCGCGTAGTCGATGATATGAAGAAAACGCCTATATCTGGGGTCATCGTGCGTATCTTCGATAAGAAATTCAATAAACTCCTTGAGACGCAGGTCACGGATGCGAACGGCAAGTATGGTTTCTTTGTCCGCAGAAACATTTATTACGTGACAGCCGAGAGGGAGGGGTATGAAAAGTACACATCACCAGACATTGATTTGTCACAAAAGGACGACGCTTTGATTGATCAGGGTATTAGATTGAAAAAGCTCAAGACTTAGCTGATTTTTAGGGTTTTCAACTGTTTATACACACAGTAGATTTGTTGAGAATTGCGCTTTGGCGCAATTGGTATTCGCTTACTGAGCGAGTCCTACGAGCCGAAGGACCTTCAAGCGAGCCGTAGCGGCATGGCGGAAAGGCTGCGGTATATAGGAAGATCCCTCGGATGACCTCGGGACGCGGATCTTCATCAATATCGATAGAGGATATTCGCTTCCTGAGCGAGTCAGACGAGCCGAAGGACCTTCAAGCGAGCCGTAGCGGCATGGCGGAAAGGCTGCGGTATATTGGAAGATCCCTCGGATGAC